>NZ_JBHVSK010000001.1:520908-653289 GCF_042885235.1 Paenibacillus sp. NPDC058071 | reverse complement strand
CCAAAAACCGCTTCGTTCTCCCGGCTACCGCCATCGTATAACGACCAATTAAAAAAGGCCAACCAGAACATTCTGGCTGACCTAATAATACGAAAGAACCGCTTGATTGCGGCTCGGATTTGGTGGGGGAAGGGAAATATTTTTCGATTATCGTGGCTTCAGAATGATGTCGTTGATGACCAATTCCTGGGCTGTCGCTTTGATCTGATTCAAATGTCGAGTCCGTTCCAATGTATCGTCGGTCTGCGGCATCGGCTGAAGGCGAAGCAGTTGGTCGGTCAATTGCTCCATTCGTTCCAGTGCTTCCTGTTCGACCTGATGCATCTTCATCATCAGGTTCCCTTCCATTTGAAGAATCTGAAAGCGTTGCGAGTGATGATTCCGAAGATAATTTAGAGCTAGCCGTCCGAATTTGCCCATAGGCTGTTGATCGGTTGTCGCTTCGTTCGAGATTTGCAGGTTCGGATACAATAATCCGTCTACTTCGTGATATGTCAACGTCGGGTTGTCGGGATGATTCATGAGCGTGACTCCTTTCCTGTTCCATAATTTTTACGTAACGGGCAATGTCCGTGAGTAGGCTTCTTGCGTGAGCGTTTACCTGATATCCCAGGCGTGCAGCAAGCGACAAAGTATCGAAATGGGTAATCGTCGAAAAGTCGATTTGATTCGGTTCGGGTAACTGACAGCGTCGGTGGATCAGATAGCGAACACTGGCTTCAATTAGATCACCCATATGCTGCTCAAGTCCAAGCATAGGGATGCTACCCAAGAAGTGGCTGTTAATATCATGTTCAATGTCTTTCAGCCAATCATCCCACGATGAATAAACAGTGTCATGCACGAGCTGTGAGATGGCTTCAGCAAGGTTAAGCGTATCGTAGGAAGTCAGCCGCCCAGCAAGTTCATCAGGATCAAGCTCTTTCAGACTCCAGAGTGGAGGGACCTGCTTACCTATGGTTTGGGTAAGGTCAAATAAATGGCTTAACGTCGGGTTACTTTGCTGAAAATCACAGACAGCAATGCTCTTTTCGCCTTTTCTCACATAACGGCCTAGCTGATTCCATAGTGAAAGGGGAGCCAGCATGGTCGCGTCCGGGCGCTGCGCATAAATGAGCAGATTGTTGTCAAACGAGTATTTGTAGATGGGAGCTGCAAAGTGGAGGTACTGTTCCCAGGCATCTCCACTGGAGGTGATACCACTAATAGCGGATGCGTACAGGTGACGTAAGGGCTGAAAACGGTTTATGTCAGGCTCTCCTTTCTGGCTAAGGTTAGGCGGGCGTTATATGATTCAGACTTCGTTTTCATATGAAGCATGATGATCTGTTTCTATTGGGGTAAAGGCAAAGTACGGTAGTTCTAGTGAGCGGGTGTATTCCGCATAACGAAGTTTGATCGCTTCAAAAAAGTAAGGCATCAGTCCAGTGTCAAATAGTTGATATGGACTATAATAGCGGGGATGATCACGTCCCGTTTCAGCATCTCCGGTATAACCGTTGTAAAGGTTGAAGGCTAGACGAGTCATTTTTACAGAGGTGCTGGTTTGCCAGCCTTGTCCTAGTGCCTCCAAGCGAATCTCTTGTTCTTTGTAGTCGTAGAGACCGCGAATATGCTGGCGGGTTTGCGGCGTAAGTCCAAGAATGTAAAAGAAAGCTTGACGGTACGGGTCATTCTGGCTATGGGTCATGCGAAGATTGCCCTCGTAAAATTGCTCGTGCTCAATGTCTTTAAAGATCAGATTCATCACTATTGCCCTCCCTTTCATTTTCACATGTTAGAAAAAATACTTCTCTCATTAAAAATTTATTTCAAAGAAGTTAGTGCTTATTTATGAACATATTTTTTTCTAAAGCGATAGATAGGGATGATTTTAAAAGTTATGCTACTCGTAATACTTATACCCGTTACAAAAACATAAAAATATAGCATACTATTGTGGTAGCACTGATTAAATATTATCCCATTATAAATTGAGAGGCGTTGATTTGTTATGGATAACTTATTTCAATATTCAAACTCCCCTATAAGTAACATTTTAAATCGAGATCCTGATTACATTGAAACTCTAAAATTTTTGAGTGAAAAAATAGATAAGACTGTAAATATCGGAACTCATTTTTTGAACTGGGCAGCATCCATAAAAAGTGACGATCTATCTAAATCAACAATTCTTTTTATGTTCAGAAAGATTATTTCTGATATGGATGGTATGTCTATTTTAATTGCGTCTGGTAATGAAGAAAGCTGTAGACCAATTCAGAGGAGAATGCTGGAAGGTAGCCTTGCATTGTTATATATTTTAAAAGAAGATACATATAGAAGAGCAATGTGTTATCAAGTTGGAGAAGCCAAATCAAAGATACGAACTTACAGAAAGTTATTGAAATCACCTAACCCAAAGGTTGATTTAAAATGGGGCATTAAAAATATGGAAAATATGCTAAAGCGTAAAGAGTACAAGGCGATTAATACTGAGTGGAATGCAATTAAAGAAAAGAATAAATATAAATATGATCCTTTGTGGTATTCTTTATTTAACGGTCCTACTAACGTGCGTGAATTAAACAACAGTGCATTTACGGGTATGAGTAGCGGGGAGTATAATGTGACTGCTACTCATATCTATGCTATTTACCAAGAACTCTCAGAGGATACTCACTTTGCTTCATCAATGAAAGAAATGCACATAGATGTAAATGGGGCAGCATGTCTAAATCCATTGCGTAATCCAATCAAATTACAAACAACTATAAAATTTATATTAATTTGGGCTGATATGGTGTATAAAGCTTTTTTAGGGCACTTTATACCGGATAAATTAGATTTGTACATGTGCTTTCGTAAAGAGTTTATTATTCCGACTATTATTGAATTAAATGGAAAAAGTATTTTTAGCTTCGAATCTAAAAAAAATCATAAATTAATTTTTTGTGTATAAAATAGTTTGCTGTTTGATCCAATAATTTTTCCTAATTATCTGACTTGTTACTTAGTGGTGGGTACTTTGCAAAATACAAACCCAGTGCTCGATCAATAATGGATTCTACTTCTGCTGGCTTGGTATCAGAATTAAAATATTTGGCATACACTTTCTGTTTTAATCTAAATGGTGGAAGTGACTTGCTACGCGGTTTTCGTGTCGATTCGCCGGATAAGATTCTAGCTGCTTTCTCATTTGTTAATTGGCCTGAGTATTGGCGCAGGAGTTCGGCCTTTTTCATGTCTACTTTATACTCGTTTTGTGAGAGTACCTCAGTGATAGTTTGCTGTTCTGTTTCATCGAGATAGGATAGGTTGACCGCAGGATATAGTCCGAGCTTCGATTCATCCAATAAATTTTTAAGTGGGGGAATGAGCTTGTCGATGCGAAGCAAGCGGGCAACAGTATTTTTGGATAGGCCGTATTCTTTCCCTAATTTTTCGTCGCTTCTCAACTTCGTACCTACTAGGGGCGAAGTCTCAGTTTCATTGTTGTATTGCGAGTTTTCGAGCATTTTAAGTTCTTCAATGATGTCGTTGCGTTTCCCCTGTGAAAACATATTAGAGTAGCGAAGCGACAGCACCTTTGCTTTTTCAGATGGCAACATATCGGAAAAGGAACGCTGTAACACATTGGTTTCAACCACATACATGAGTGCTTCTTCGTTAGTGAGATTTTCCTTCACAATAGCAGGCAGTTGTTCTAGACCTAGCAGTTGTGCTGCATTCATCCGGTTATGTCCGGCCAGCATTTCGTGGTCACAACCAATCTCATCGACATCAACTTTTCTCAAAATCACAGGGACAAGAATACCGTTGTTTTCGATGCTGCTCACCATATCAGCCAATCGTTCACCGTCATACAAGCGGAACGGATGATCTTTATACATCCTGATTTTGTTAATCGGTACAGTTTGAATTCCGCCACTCTGTTCAAGAGGAGCCTGGCTCTGCTCTGATAGCAACAACAACTCGTCGATGCTGGAGAGCTTGGGAAAAGGACGCTTAGCAGCCATTATCCATCAACTCCTTTGCTAGTTCCTGATAAGCCGCGGCTACCTTGGACTTGGGTTCAAACTGTATGATGCTTTGGCTATAGAAGTTTGCTTCGCCCACTTTAACGGACAATGGGATTTGTACATCGAAGATACGGAAGGTTTCACGGTAATAGACTTTGACCAAGCGAAAAGCTTCTTTATATAAGTTGGTGCGTGTGTTGCACATGGTCATCAGAATACCTTCAATGCTGATGCGCGGATTGATACGCTTTTTGACTTTTACAATGATTCTGAGCAACTGGGTTAATCCTGTTGCAGACCAAAGTTGTGGATTGACGGGAATCAGCACGCTGT
Source organism: Paenibacillus sp. NPDC058071 (assembly GCF_042885235.1). Classification (NCBI taxonomy): domain Bacteria; kingdom Bacillati; phylum Bacillota; class Bacilli; order Caryophanales; family Paenibacillaceae; genus Paenibacillus; species Paenibacillus sp. NPDC058071. Next base: position 648,955 of record NZ_JBHVSK010000001.1, on the reverse strand, counting down.
CGCTGGCTGCAAGAGCATTAATTGTCAGCAAGCCAAGCGAAGGATTAGTGTCGATGATGATATAGTCGTAGTTTGATTTCATAGGTTCCAGTAGGGAGGTTAGTGTTTTCTCGCCACCCATCTCATCCCTTAAGTTGATCTCTGCGACAGACAACTCGATGTTGCTCGGAATTAAGTCAATATTCCCGCGTGTGTGAATATACTCCTTAGCTTCTGGTAACTGTTCATCAAGCATGATTGCATTCATAATATTGAACATAGAGAACTTGAGTTGATCCGGTTGCTCAATACCGAAGCACATCGACAGATTGCCTTGAGGGTCGAAATCGACCAGTAATACTTTTTTTCCTTCATTAGATAAGGCGAAAGCTAGATTGTAGGCAGTGGTGGTTTTTCCTGTTCCGCCTTTTTGATTTGCAATGGTGATAACCGTTGTTTTGGACATATTTATTACCCTCCCTGGAGCGTTCGCTCCGTTCATTTGTCAATGGTAGGGAGCGGGGCTGTTCTATCAAAAGTTCTTTCCGAGTTCTTTCCATCTTCTAAAAACGGCTTCTTTTTGGGTTATTGCTGCGAGCCCTTGCGGGGCTTGATAAAAACATAAAAACCCGCAAAAAACCTTGATTCTACAAGGCTTTTCGCGGGTTTTAGATTCCTCTTCTTGGACTTATCTTCTGCTATCTTCCGAATAGCATGTGCGACTCAAAATCGAGTGGGAAAGCGTGGGGGATTTCTCAGCCTCTTTCTAGCATCCGTACAGCGCATCACATTATGTCAGGTGTGAGCCCCACATACCTTGTCACATACTATCTGAGCATCAGTACGCTCAAAAATATCTTCGCCAAATGAAATAAGCACAAGTGTTGTGAAATATGAAAATTGTATTATATCTTTCCTTCTTTAAATCTTCTGTATTAATGTCTTCTCTCTTTGACACTTGAGAGTACCCAATACTCCTTGTTCAAGACCTCATAAAGGTTTATAGAACGATGAAAGAGGGTTTGTTTAGAGAATAAAGCGCCATACGTTCTGCTCACGCTTGCAGCGAGCTCGAAAATATGGCGCTTATTTATATAGAGGCACTTAAAACCGAGAGAGTCGACAAGGCTCTAATTCGCTTCTTGCCTCTCGGTCAATTATTTCACTTGCAGCTAGGCGCGCAATCAGCGGCGCCAGCGTAATCGCAGCATGCATAACCGTCAGATAAAGTCCTTCAACTTGCTCATGAAAGCCTACAATCGGATAGCCGTCTTCAGGCATTGGTCTCATCCCAACCTTGATGCTTTCCAGTTGCAATTGCATCCCGCCCTCCAGACTGCGACGCAATGTCTCGAACGCTCGCTTGCCAACTGCCTCTGGTCCGTTTTCCTCCGATTCGTCAATATAATCTTCCGCAGCCAGCAGCGTATGATCCGTCAGTTGACGCGCTTCAAATTGTTCATTTGAGATTAATCTGCGGATCAGCCTATTCGCAGTGTTCATCCGAATCAGGATGGAAGGGGACGGAGTTACCGGCACGGAAAAACCTAGCGGCTCACAAAGTTCAGTTACGCCAGTGCCTGCGGCCAACACCACGACATTCGACTCCAGAAAACCATTGGACGTATGGACGCCGATCAGACGGGAACCTTCCTGCTGAAGATGCGTAACGTTGGTGCCGAACTGCACCTTCGCTCCGTGCTCCCGCGCTTTGTTCAACAACAGCTCTGTTAACTCAATCGGGTCCACCGCACCTTCTTCGCTGGCAAACATTGCTTCACTCGGGTATTCCTTCAGATTCGGCTCCAATGCTTCAAGCTGCTTCAGGTTCAGTTGTTGAACACGAAGCTGATCCGTAAGAGTCGATTCTCCCCAAGTTAGCGCTCCGTTCCAATCGATTTTAAGTTCAGGCAGCTCTAGCTGAAGGAAATGATATTGTTCCAAAGCCACATCGTACAAATGCCTGTATGCCGGAGCCACCTTATGCGTCGTATGGATCCAGGCAAACGATTTCTCCGTGACTTCTCGCGCTGCGGCGGGGTGTTGTTCAATAACAGTTACATCTTGATTTTGTTTGGCCAACTGATAGGCCATGGATGCGCCGACAATTCCTGCACCAATAATTACGATTTTTTGTTTTCTCAATAGTTAATCCCCCTTGCCACTCTATTGTATCATAGGAGATTTATAGAAAATAATAGTACAGTGTGCAAGCACCCATCTGGAGTGAAGTTCTCATGATGGGTGCTTTGAGGTAAAGCTATTCCATAGTGTCAATGCACGCTACTATGCTTTTCTTTGAGATTTGGCGAAGAGGGATATAGGTTGCAAGCAGACATACTCCAATGGAAAGGGAGGCAGCTTGCAGAATCGGGAGAACGGGTACCGGAACTAGCTTAAATATTTCCGTTGCGGCTGCACTAATGAACATTGTACAAACGTACCCTGCAACAGAACCGGCTGCAGCAGCGATGATGCCGTAGTACGATCCTTCCCAAAGAAAGGTTTTGTACAAGCTAGCCTCGTTCATGCCGATTGCTCGTTGAATGCCAATCTCTTTGATTCGGGTATGAATATTCGTGTAGACGGTATTCATGATGTTCAAAATGCCGATTATGCCGATACAAAGAATGAATCCCCACGCCAACCATTTGATCTGTTGGTAGCTTTCTTCAAGCTGTCTGTCTGTTTCCAGATAAGACAACCAACGGGTGCCTCCTGTTTCCTCACTTAAGTCAATAATAGCTTGTTCAATTGCTTCCCGATCGGCAGTAGGGGACAAGACTGGATATAGTTCGGAATATCCGCTGATTCCTGTGATCTTGTCGTATACCTTATCCAAAACAATGATTTGAACACCGTTTATAAATCCCTCATTGTCCAATGTAATGGATTCGCCGCTCTCTCCCAAAACCTTTAACGTAACATTATTCACAGTTACATCTTCACCATTTGCAATAGCGGTACTGGTAAATGGAGTGCTTCCATAGCTCATTGCAACAGGATTTTTTATCAGGCAGGCTCTGCCTTCTCGTAATTGTTGCAGTTCTTCTTCGGTAAGGGTTGGAATAATCTTCTTAAGCCGCCCTTCATCAATGCCGACAATATGAAGGGTTTCACCCGGTTGAAGAGCAAACGACGTGTGGATCGGAGTTTGTCCTTTACTGTCTGGCATGTACAGCTTGTACTTCAACGTAAATACTGAGGAAACACCAGGCAAGGAGCGGAGTTCCCCCACCATTTCTGAAGAGAATCCTGCCGTTTCATTAGTCAAGGAGTAATCACCCATGTGCATGTTCTGAACAGATCTGCTCGTATCCAACAAAGAAGTGAAGCTCTGTAGAGCAACGAAGACAGTGATGCTCATGAATAAGGAGAGAATCGTAATGAGCGTTCTACCCCGATTCCGGGCCATGTTCATCCTTGCATAGAAGGCTTCGAAGGATCTGATCCGGCGTGGCTTGCGATTTCTTCGTTTGATAGGAACGGATCGTCCCGACATTGCGATGGTGGGTGGAACCATGGCGGCATATCTTGCAGCCGGCAATGCAGCAAGGTAGGCGAAAAGTAGGGTGACTACTATACTGATGAGCAATGGAGCAATCTGTCCTGAGCTGTTTTCTGCAATCAAAGCCGTTAATTCTTCCCTTGAGCTTGTCAGAAATAGTTCTGGAGTGAACAACCCTGTAGCCGCGATAGTCATGCCTTTGGCAGTCAACATGCCGAATATAATTCCAATAGGAATGCCAGCTATGCAGAGAACCGCCAATTGCAAGCAGACCAAGAGATACAGGGTGCTGCGGTCAGCTCCTAGCGCACGTAAAGTGCCATATTCACGGATTCGTTTGGCCACCGCTATTTTTAATATATTAAAGATCACCAGACCAGAGGCTAGCAGTACAAGAACACCTACCAGAACGCTTGCCGCAGTCAGATAAGGAAACCCGGAGCCGCTATCGATGCTATTGTCTCGATCTTTATTGTCGTAATCGATTCCCAACGTCGTTAACAGGATATCATTGTATTGGATGCGGTACTCAGGAATATGGTATTGATCCGCTATGTCATTGACCGTTTGTTGGAAGTGCTTTGGGTTAGATATACGGATATCGGTAGAGTAGAGGCGATATTTCTGCGGGAGCAGCTGCTCGGATGTGCCCTGACCGACAATGCTGTTCATACCGCCCGATACATACCCGATATAATTGCTTTTCAAAATGCCTGTCAGTTTAAAGGTTGCTTGGTATTCTAAAGGGGCATCATCATCGCGTATTAGGGAAATACGAATAGGCAAGGTTATGGAGTCCCCGAGATCTCCCTGAAAGTTCAATAATTGCAAGGCATCTTCAGGTAAAGCAATCTCATTAGGACTGTCGGGCAAGCGTCCGGCTTCAAGCTGCATGAGGGAGGGATAGACAGAAAGAGCATCGCCCTCATATTCACGAAGCCATATGGAGAGTTTGGCAGACGGTATTTCCGAAGAACCCAAATTAATTAAGCTGCCCGCGAAAGACAGCCTGGAATCAGAGGAAAGCCTCTCTTTCTGGTCCTCAGTGAGCTGATGAAACGTTGCATAACGGTCTCCATTTAGTGCCGACGCCTGTTCTTGGCGAAGCGTGTTTAAGATGCCTAATGATTGACCTATCACCGTAGTCATCATCGTAGAGAGAATAATGGCTGCTAATGTTAATAGAGATGTGACTTTCTGGTTGGTCAGCTCTCTCCATACGAGTAGTCGATAGGACTTCATTGCTGCGTCACCTCCGAAAGGACGCCGTCTGTAATGGAAAATCGACGCTCTGCAAGTTGTCCAATCTCGATATCATGAGTAATAATGACAACGGTTTTGCGCATGTTGCGCCAGATGTTATGGAGCAGACTCATCACTTCGTTACCGCTTTTACTGTCGAGGTTGCCTGTAGGTTCATCGGCAAAAATAACGTCAGGCTGTGTAATAAGGGATCGCGCAATCGCAATACGCTGCTGTTGTCCTCCGGAAAGTTCATGCGGCAAGTGGTTCATTCGGTTACTGATTCCTAATAAGTCGGTAATCTCTCGCATATAAGACTCATTTGGCTGACGCTTATCCAGCAAAAGGGGCATTAGTATATTTTCTCTCGCAGTCAACACGGGGAGAAGATTAAATTGTTGGAATACAAATCCGATTTTTCGGCGGCGGAAGGAGGATAGCTCTTTGTCACTGGTGTGGTAAATATTCTGATTATCGTAGAGCACACTCCCGGAAGACGGTTGATCCAATCCGCTTAACAGATGCAGCAGTGTGCTTTTTCCGCTGCCTGATGGTCCCATCAAAGAAATAAAATCACCTGACGAAATGCTTAAGTTTACGGAATCGAGGGCGACGACTTTGTTCTCGCCGCTGCCGTAAACTTTTGATAAATGGTTAGCTTCAATCTTCATCTCTATACTCTCCTTTCCTTCATTAAAGGAGAGTATAAAGTGTAAATCTCAAAAAAAACTCAAGGTTTCAAAATAGAAAACGAAGCCGTTGCCAGGGCGCCATTATTTTGATTATGCAGCGTAAGGCTTCCTCCGTGCTTCTCACAAAGCAGCTGGCAAATATAAAGCCCCATCCCGAAATGTACGGAAGCTGTTGATGAATCTTCCCCTCTGGAGAACGGTTTCGGTCCTTCTCTTAAAATATGCAGAGGATAACCTGCCCCGTTATCCTGTATGGAGAGAATCAAATGGGAAGAATCGCATGTGACAGCTACATGAACTTGACTATGGGCGTATCGAATGGCATTGGATACAAGATTTTCGGCGACATTGTAAACGATGAATTTATCGATCTGAATGGTCCTACGCTGAAAATTACTGTTATCGTGGACAATAAGTTCTTTGTCTAGACTTAGAATAGCAAGGCTGTCCGTAAGCTCGTGGATCATTGTTGACCATTGAACCTCTGCAGGTTTACAGTTGATTTCCTCCAGTCTCTGGGTGCTGCTCATCGTATCAATATAAGCTTCGATTCTGTGAGAATACTCTTCCAGTAAGGAGAGGGGGTCATTAAACTCTGCGGTTGTCAGCTTATGATCGATTGCTTCTTTTTTTAATAGTTTAATCGAGCCTTTCATCACGGTAATCGGGTTTCGCAGGTCATGGGAGAAGGCGGCGTTCAGTCTCTTCCGTTCCTCTGCTTGTCGCCACAACTCTTTGTTGCTCTTCAGAAGTTCGATCCGCATCGCCTCAAAAGCATTGCAAAGCTGCCCCAATTCATCTTTTGCAGATGATGAGATCGAAAAATCAAGGTCGTTATGTATGATCCGCTCGGCCCCATTCTGGAGATCGGCAAGCGGTCTTTTCAGCTTCAACCGATAAAAAAGCCAATTGGCACAAAATAAACCTGAAATGACGTAAAGAACAGGCAATGCAATTTGCAAGAGACTGACAAGGTGATACCAGAAGGGATAAGCTGGCTCAGGAATCACCTGATTAGCAGAATCAGCTTGATCCCCAGGGATTTTTAGTTCAAAAGACGGACCATAATGTCCGATTATTTCACTGATTCCCAAGATAGTTGCCAAACTAAGAAGCAAAGCAGTTAACATAAACAGTGCAGACAAACAAAAGAAGGCTTGTTTTAAACTCATCCGGTTTATCCGTTCCATTTATAGCCAAGCCCCCATACGGTATCAATATAGCTGTGCTGAGTAACGGCGGCCAGCTTTGTCCGAATTTTTCGGATATGCTCCATGATCGTATCACTCGTTCCATCACCGTCGATGCCCCATATGGCCTCATACATTCGTTCCCGGTCAAAGACTTGTCCCGCATTTATGGAAAGCAGCTCGACAATCTCAAATTCTCGTTTGGAGAAAGGGATAGTCTGGTCGGACACCGTAATCTTTCTTTCGGAATAATTAATGGTAAGTTCACCATAGAAACGTACGGTGGGTCTCAAAATTTTGCGACTCTCACGACGTAAATGCGCCTCGACTCTTGCACCTAATTCGTCAATATCGAAAGGTTTCATAATATAATCGTCTGCCCCTGCACGAAAACCTATGATTTTATCATGACTTTCCACTCTTGCGGTCAGGAACAGGATGGGGCAAGAAACATATTCCCTGATCCGTTGGCAGAGGGTAATACCGTCCATTTCTGACATGTTAATATCCAACAAAATCAGATCCGGTTGACATTGGATTGCATCCAGCGCTTCCATTCCATTAGAAGCAGTGAATACTTCATAACCGGATGATTCGAAATACCTTTTCATGATTACAATAATCCCTTTTTCATCATCAATAAGAAGGATTTTCTTGCTCACTTTTATTACCTCCATCGTATGGGTTACTGCGAGTGATCGGTGAATGTAGAAGTGTTTTTCTGTTTAAGGTTACCTGAATGATCAATTGCCAACTATTATAAAACAAGAAATTATTGCCATACAAGATGATGACCCTCCAACTTCAACTCTTTACAGTTTGACTGATGGAAGTAAATAGGGCATTAATAGTGAATTCATTCAGCGGTTCATCAGATATTTTCATCTGGTGAACTTTTTTACGTGTGCCCAGCATGGGTGCTATCTGTAGAGTTCAAGTCCTTGCTAATCATATAAGCAATTAGTTGAGTAAGTAAAATGCTAAATAGATGATGAAAAGCATAACGTCCGTTACCTGCTCCCCAATGTGGAGTGCTACGATAAAAACGCAGTCGAAAAACCCCCTTGTATGAAATAAAATGAAAGCAGACGAGGGGAAGAGAGACAATGAATCGATACGATAAAGCATTCAAAGAAGAAGCAGTAAGATTGAGCGATGAGATTGGATCAAAAAAAGCCGCCGAGCAGTTAGGCGTAGCCTACTATACTTTGCGAGAATGGAGAAGCGAAGAACCCTGCACGGCGACGGAGCGCATATCGGGAGTGGACGCGCTTATGCATCTGCCGATAAGACTGCGCGTGAAATCGAATTAGAAAAAGAAATAGTCGAGTTGCGCCGCGCGAATGAAATTCTCAAGGATGCACTCGGTTTTTTCGCAAAAGACCGGAAGCGGTAAAGGCATGCCAGCTCTATGCGTACATCCATAAACGACTGGATCAGTGGACCGTCAAGGAGATGTGCGAAGTGCTTATTACCGTAGCTTGAAGCCCACGCCCAAACAGGAGCGGCAGCAACTTCTTCTGGTCAAGATCAAAGACATTATTGGCGAACATGAAGACAACAGCCGCGCTGTCACAAATAGAGATCACAACCAGCTATAGCACCGTCTACCGAATCATGAAGAAGCACGGCCTGCTGAAGAAAGCCAAGCGCCATCCAAACGGCATTACACGCGAGGATGCCGCAGCTCAAAAGAGCGAGAACCTGCTCCAGAGAGACTTCAAATCCCCAGCATCCAACCAAAAGTGGCTATCGGATATCACCGAAGTCCCTTGTTCAGACGGCAAGCTATACCTGTGCGCGGTACTGGATTGTTTCAACGGAGAGATCGTGGGCCTCGCCATGGACGACAATATGCGCAAAGAACTCTGCATTCAAGCTTTTGAGAACGCCTGCAGAGCAAGAAATGCACGCGGAATGATTTATCACAGCGATCGTGGCAGCCAATTCACGAGTCATGCTTTCCGGGAGAGTCTGGCTAAACGTGGCGCCATTCAAAGCATGAGTGGCACGGGGCGTTGTTATGATAACGCAAGGATGGAAAGCTTTTTTGCTACGCTAAAGAAAGAGAAGCTGTACAAGATCAACACGGAGCGCTATTCGATGGCCGATATACAATCGATCATCTTTAGATACATCATGGTTTACTAACAGGCGGCGGATCTACACCTCTAATCCTGGGGGCTGGCCCCCAGCTATTTATCGCGAAAGAATGCTGTCACAAGCAGCGTAGCAACGGGATTTCGGTATGAGGGTGTTTTCAAACTGCACTTTTTTGACAACTCCAATGTCACTTAATGATGTTATACTACCTCACGAACTGTGATATTGATAATCAAAATCAATTTATGGATGATTAATAAATTTGATAACAAGTGAGATGAGGGAGCGCGGATAAATGCAAGAAGAAGCAGAAGCAAGTTAGGTAATAACACGTTAATGATCGATACGATGATCCGCATTTGGACAGGTTCGATCATTACATTAGTAGATGTACGCTTTCAAAATGTAGCGTCCCAATACTCGTTGGAGCAGAATAAGCGTTAAATAGCCTAATGTCCCATGAATGCGGTGCTTGTTAAACCAGTTAATGTAATCGCATAATTCCAGTATCAGATTGCGAAGGCTCTGGAAGGTCATCTGGTTCACGAACTCCGTTTTCATGATTTTATAGGTGGCTTCAGCCACGGCGTTGTCGTATGGACAGCCTTTCATACTCAAGGATCAACCAATTTCAAATGTTTGCAGAAGCTTGTCCATCCTCTGGTTTTGAAACTCACTGCCGCGGTCGGTATGAAACCACTGAATTTGACGAAAATCTCCCATGACGGTTGCAAAGGCACGAGAAATCAAAGCCGCATCCTTATGAGGAGCTGCAATCACGTTTGAACAAGTCGACCAGAACGTAGATGAATGCCATCGATTCTGGAATTTCACGTAGGTCAGATTACTGACGACAAATAACTTGGCTTCGGACTGGTCGAATTCACAATTCAGAATATTGGCGGTGTGCTCTTCATTGCACGCAGCTTTATTACGCCACGGTGTACGTCGATACGAGCCCTTGCTCCCATGATCCGACCGACTCGACGTCTGGAAACAACTATTCCGCGTTCCAGGAGTTTCACTTTGAGCTTTCGATCCCATAAGCTTTTCGATTCTTTTGAAAGACATCCACTATAGCCTCGGTGACATCATCTTCCTCGGTTAGTTTTTTCGCTTCATAGTAGAACGTACTTCTTGCGATTTGCAGGACGTCGCACATTGCTGATACCGAGTATTTATCACGGTTGTTCTGGATGATAGCTACTTTCGTCTCATGATCAGCGCGCGTTTTCATAGAGCTGCACCATTTGCTTTTTAAATGCTGCTATAAACATTCTTCGTTGTGTTGGCATTGTAAAGATCCGCTGCTTCAAATGATAGCTTTATTCTACAAGCCCTCATTTTCACTGTCCAACTAAGTGTAGACGATCCAACTTGGATTTGTCTTTTCTTTCAAGCATTTAAGATAATTGCTATTTTCTAAGAATATATCTTGTTCTAATTTATCCAACTCCGATAAAATTACTAATTCAGTAGCTGTATCTATAAAGTAGTTTTGGCATTGTCCTATAAAAAGCTCATTCCATTTTTTTGAGTGTGCCTCCAAATCTAGCAAGACCGTTCTTATGTTGTAAAAAGGAATGGTTCCCTTAAATTCGTAATTAACACTCATTTCCGAGTAAATAGGAGAAATTCTATCAGAGCTTATGTGTGTTTGTAATCTAAAATAACTGAATAAAACTATATAAAACTTAAGTAAGAGATATCTTTTTTCCTTACTAATATTAAATATATTTTCCTCATTTTTATTTTGAGCAGAATCATTTAGGAAATTTAGAAAGATGTCATTTTCTAATTGTACAGTCTGCTTAGTAACTAAGAAGTTTATTTTAGCAATAGTATTATTAACTTCGACTAGATCAAACTTTTCAGTTACTAGGTATCTTATTAATGTTGCAAAACATTTCATACTCTTTATGTCTAAACAATACATTCCCGCATAGAGGATGTTTTTATATGCCATTTCTGATTGAGCAGTAACTTTAATTGTATCCAAAACATTTCTAAGGCTCTTTAATACATACTTAAAGATTTGATGGTTTTTATGATAAATCGCAGACTTCATTATTATATAATACGCATCTAAATCTTTTAATGGATTTTCTTCGAAAGCGGTATCTATATATATTTTCTCAAGAGTACTAATAAGCTTTTCACAATAATACTGGGTATACCCAGTATGATTATGAGAAATGGCTACTTCGAACAATTGGGCCAAAGTCACTGTTATCTTAAGTGTGGCACTTCTTTGCTTAACCCCTTTCTCTTGTAAATTAGCGATAATAGTGTCGCAGGCAAAATATTCTTTTGTTGCAAACGCAGTTTCAAATACATCTTTATAAACTTGGACAATTTGTTCTTCCAATTGATTAAATGTTGCGTTAGTTTCTCCGACTAAGGAATCCATTCTCCTATTAGTATGATCAGTAATTCTTACCTGGTCTGAATCGTCAATTGTATTGGAGAAACCAGTCAGAGTGCCAAATCCAGTAAATTCTTTTTTATACTCCTTAAATACCATCTTTCTCTTCTCTTCAAAATCTACCTCTTTCAACTCTTGGAGTATCAATGTCCAAATATTATAACCAAGTCTATGCACACTATCTCTTATTGTTTCTGTATCTTTTGATTTAACAGCTAACACAATTAAGTTTGTAAAGTTAGCAATATATTTTTTTAAATGAGCAGTATTCTGTGCAACCTTAAATTGATATTTTTGTGGTTTTACGTGGAAAAGTGATTTAGTTATTTGTGTTGTTACTTTGTTTATCTTATAAGTGAATGATACACTTAATTTACTAGGTTGGGCATAAAAAAACACTTGGATACATGTATATATTGAATATGAGAGTAAAATTAAAGATAGTATTGCGTCGAGGAAAAAATATAAATAGTGGCTAATGTAATAAAGATTCTTGTCACTCCAGGTTTCTAATGGAGTGTATAGAATCACTAATGAATGAAAGATAAAAAAACTACTACAGAAAATAAGTAAGCGCTTAATGTTTTTATCCTCAAATAATATCGAGAGGTAAATAGAAGTATATCGATTTAACAGCAGGGAAGCTGTAGCAATTATAATCGGAATTAAGATTGGGACAACTCTAAAAACTAAGTTTAAGATAAACTCTCGATAGTGATATACGTTATCAGCTGTTCGCATTACAAACTTATCTTCTATTAAAAAAGGATTCACCCATTGGATCAAATAAAAAAATGCTAAAGCTGTTAGGGAAAATCCAAACAGCTGAAGCATCCAAATCTTATAATTTTGGAACCACATTTTAGTTTTATTAGACATGGCTCAACTCTCCAGCTTCTTCGTCAATAACAGGGAAAACGGTATCTCCCGTTTCATAATTAGTTTCGATGGAGTATTCTTTGTAAATTTCACTAAGTAGTTTATCAAAATTCATTTCAGCATATTTATCCAGGACCATACTTAAAAGTGCATCAGAACCTAATTGTTCGAAGGTATTATCAACCTTATCCATATTTTCTTTTGCTAAAGGAGTAAGTGTAAACTCATTATCCTTAGCTATGATCAATTTATTTATAATTAAAAAGTTGAGGTCACTTTTAAGTTCTTCACTATAAGGTCCATAATGCCAACGTATAAATCTATAGTTGAATGTAGGTATATTCTGATCTCTACCAATTGATTCTGCTTTGAAGATAAGTTTCTGAAGGCGGGTAGCACCGTTGACAACCCCTGCGAGTTGAATAAGTCTTAACAACAATAACCTATTTAACACATGGCGCTTTATCATTGAAGACCCCTCCTTTTTATCATATACATAATATACGTTCCATTTTGGTTTTTTGATTCAACTGATACCTATATAACAATAACTGTACTCTTCAATCTCATGATTGAAGAGTACTACTTATTTAGTTTCTATAGCTATTACTGATATTCCTGCTTGAAAATTAATATTTAAATTTTTTGTTTGAGTAATCCTTGTCTATATACATTATAGTTTCCTTAGAAAGAAAATATATGCACCGTATGCTTGCTGTATTACCGTTATTTTTCCTCATAATAACAGACTCGATAAGGCAGAGGTAAGTGTATTATCAAGTGATGTAATTTTAATTGAAATTCTCATTTTGTTAAACGTAATGGATGCTGCAAATCGTCGTTATTATAAGCTTCTCATATCATATATTGCAAGGACGCACAGGACTAAAATCCTGTGCGTCTTTCTTATAACTAGATCAGTGACAATTTATAAAGCTTTATCCTCGGCCGTTTGCCCCCGGTGGGCCATCCTTTTCAGCAGTACCCGCATCAATGGGGTGACGGCGAAAAAGATGAACCACGTTCGAAACAGCTGATAACAGGTGACGATGCCGGGATCGGCATGAATTTCCTTCGCAATTAACCCCATTTGATCCATGCCGCCAGGCGCCATGCTCAGAAATGCGGTAGCAGGGGAGAGCGGATGGAGCACAGTCAGAAAAGCGCTGAGTCCCAGTGTGCCGCCGATCAGTATCAGTCCGCTGGCAAGCGCCAAACCGATCGTTCTCACTTTATGCTGAAGCTTTTCCGGATGGAGCAGCAGGCCGATGTAGGCGCCAATCATAAGCTGTGCCGCGTTCAGGACGGTTGACGGCAAAGCCGGACCTTCCAAACCGGATAAATTTACAACGGCTGTCGCAATCATCGGTCCAAGCAGAAAGGCGGTAGGCAGCTTTATTTTCTGACCCAAAAATGCGGCTGCGACGATGATTGGCGCAAACCAAAGCGCATTCGGAAGCAAGCCTTCCCAAGTCGCGCCCTCTGCAACCGCCCGAGCAGCATCGGCAGGATGGACGCCGCCGAACAGCGGACTGAAAATGAGCGGCGGAATGCATAATACAATTAGCATCAAGCGCGACACCTGCATAAACGTCACGACAGTCAAATCAATATCTTTCGAATCCTCGGCCAGCATAATCATTTGCGACAGTCCGCCGGGTATGCTGCCCATAAGCGACGTAGCCAGCGGCTGGCCCGTCAGCTTGGAGACAACAAAGGCGATCAAACCGCAAAACAACATAAGCAATACGGTCATGAGCAGCATGGTAGGCAGTTGTCTCCACATTTCAAGCAGCGTTTCATGCGTTAGAGAAAGACCAAATGAGTAACCGATTAAGATCATGGCCGTATTTCGCATTGAAGTGGGCCAGTTCGGCTGCAGCGATCGGATAAGTCTGACGCCGATAAAGACGGCGACCATTGGTCCGAGCAGCCAAGCAATTGGTATGTGCAGTAACGAGAAGAGCGCTCCCCCGGCTAGTGCCAGCAGGAGCGTGCTCAGAAAGCGGATCATGAACGGTCAGCTAGTTTCGCGATCCGTTCATTGACGCCGCCTTGGATTAGTCCGCCATGATAACAGACGACTTGTTCGATATCATAATCGATTAATGCTTTCAGCGAATCGAGCGCCTGATCCAGATCGGGCGTCATTTGAGGATTCGGTCCTTCCAAAACACCGTCATTTGCGACCATCGCGTCGCCGGCGATTAATGTTTTGCTAGCGTGATGGTAGAAGCTGACATGGCCCGGCGTATGTCCAGGCGTATGAATAACGGTCAGCCCGCCACCGAATGGAAGCTTATCGCCATGGGTGAAGGTGCGATGCACATGCTTGAGGCCGGATTCAGGATAGGCCTGCTCGAATTGTACACGAGCCTCATTATCGGGCAGCGACTGCAGCATGCCGAATAGTTGCTCGCGGGATATTTTTTGGAACGGTTCGGTGCCGTTAATTGCCCCTTCGTCAGCAGGATGGGCCCATATGACAGGCGGCGTATCTGAACTAGCTACAATTCCCGGCAATCCGCCGATATGATCAAGATCCTGATGCGTAAGCAGCACGGCAGTGAGAAGCCGTTCCGCAACGCCGGCTTGTTTCGCTTGGTCGAACAGTGTCTGTGCCGAACCCGGCATGCCTGTATCAATCAGCACCCAGCCCGTTTCATCGAATACGATAACCGGATGAACAACCATTATTCCGAGGTCAAGCTCCAGCATTTCAATCTGATTTGCAATACGCATTTTGAACGCCGGATAGTCCGTTTCGCTCCAGCTTCGGCTGAAGGGCTATCCGGCTGTCCTCCCTTCATCATTTCATTGTAGTAGGATAAGTTCAACCAACAGAAAACTCACGAGTTCAATATAGAACACATGAGTTTTATTGTCAATGGGAGTTGTTGACGACATTTGCCGCACATGGCAAACTAGACAGGGGGTGATGCGCGGTGGAGGATTGGAAAAGAGAAAAAATAATGGAGACGGCAACTGAGCTGTTCAGAAAAAAGGGCTTTATGGCCGCTTCAATGCAGGAAATTGCGGAAGCTTGCGGGATGGCGAAAGCAAGCATTTATAAATTTTTCGGATCGAAGGAAGAATTGTTTACGGCCGTGTTCATCGCCTGTCATGAAGAACTGCTGACCGACGCATCCAAGATGGATCGCGAGGCGTTTCGGCAGGGGTTGTCCGCTAAGAAACGTTTACAAAACAAAATTGAATTCCAAATTCAATTTGTTGTCGAATATCATTTGATTGTCAGCGAATTCAAAGAACATCCGATTGTGAAGAACGATCATTTCATTGAGGCGTGGCGGCGGAAGAAAGCGATGATCTACTCCTGGCATCGGGAAATGCTGACGGAAGCTTACGGCGTCGAGATCGAGCCTTACATTGGAGATGTCGTGGCCATTTTTCGCGGTATCTACATTGAGT
The DNA here is from genome assembly GCF_042885235.1 of Paenibacillus sp. NPDC058071. NCBI lineage: Bacteria > Bacillati > Bacillota > Bacilli > Caryophanales > Paenibacillaceae > Paenibacillus > Paenibacillus sp. NPDC058071. The sequence goes on along the minus strand of NZ_JBHVSK010000001.1, from coordinate 633,508 downwards.
ATATGACCTATGTCCGTCAAAAGACGGTTGCCGCACCGATAGAGGAGCTAGCCGCTTTTATCGTCGGTCGCATGGATGCAATCGTGGGCGATTTACTGCATGCCGCTCCGAAGCCAGTCGTCGACGGGCTAAGTATGCTTCTTCAGCTGTCCAATCCGGCAGGGTCGCAAGCTGGCCCGGCAACGGCGCTTCAAGCAATCGATCAATTGCAGGACAGCCTGTTGAAGCTGCCTAGAACTAGAACGAATGAACCTATAGACGAGCTGAGTAAAGTCGTAACGCTGCTGAGGGCAGAATGCGAAAAGACTGCGCCCGACCCGACGCTTATCCGCGTCGCTTGCGCTTATTTGGAAGCAGAGCCTGAGCTGCGGCCTTATGTTCGCCAGCTTCGCTACTTGTTGTCTCCATCATAAGTTTGTCGCAGATCCGTTTATTGCATTCAAAATTTATGATCCGAAACAGTTTACTATCAGCCGTTTTTTTGGTACGATATTTGTAATATGAAATGCGATGAAGAGAGCAGTAGATGAACGAATTTTTTCGCAGAGAGCTCCGTTTGCTGAGAAGGAGTAAAAAATCGTTTGTTGAAGAAAGACTCTGAGCAGCGCGTTGGAACCCGTTGAAATGCGGGGGGTGGCGCGACAGGAGCTCCTGTTACAGAGCTAGAGTATAAGCATAGCGGACGCTATACCGTACTTGAAGAGGCTGATCGGGCGACCGGTTGGCGAACCTGGGGTGGTACCACGAGCGCACAAATCTCGTCCCTAAGACTGCGGTCTTGGGGGTGGGATTTTTTTGTTACAACAATACAGTAATTGGAATGGAAATGACGGTCAAAAGCGCTAACGAACTCATCTAATGTTAACAGAACGAAAGGATTGATTGCGATGTCAGCTAAACTTAAAGCGGGTATTGTCGGGGGTACGGGGATGGTCGGCCAGCGCTTCATTCAGCTGCTGGATCAGCACCCTTGGTTTGAAGTAACAGCGATTGCGGCCAGCGCCAATTCGGCGGGCAGAACGTACGAGGAAGCGGTGCAGGGCAGATGGAAGCTCGATACGCCGATTCCGAACGAAGTGAAGCAAATTATGGTACAGGACGCGCAGCAGGTCGAGAAGTTTGCGAGCGAGGTCGATTTCGTATTCTGTGCGGTTGATATGAAGAAAGATGAAATTAAAGCATTGGAAGAAGCTTATGCGAAAACGGGTACGCCTGTCATTTCGAACAACTCGGCTCATCGCTGGACGCCGGACGTTCCAATGGTGATTCCAGAAATCAATCCGAGTCATCTCGAAGTGATTGCAGCGCAACGGAAACGGCTCGGCACTTCAACCGGCTTTATTGCGGTTAAGCCGAACTGCTCGATCCAAAGCTACGTGCCGGCGCTGAACGCGCTCCGCGATTTTAATCCAACGACCGTCGTTGCATCGACGTATCAAGCGATCTCTGGCGCAGGTAAAAACTTTACCGATTGGCCGGATATGCTCGATAACGTGATTCCTTACATCGGCGGAGAAGAAGAGAAGAGCGAGCAAGAGCCTTTGCGAATTTGGGGTACCGTCGAGAACGGCCAAATCGTCAAAGCGAGCTCGCCGCTCATTACGACGCAATGTATCCGTGTTCCAGTAACGGATGGTCATTTGGCAACGGTGTTTGTATCGTTTGAGAAAAAGCCATCGAAAGAAGAAATTCTTGCGCGCTGGCGTGAATATGCAGGACGTCCGCAGCAGCTTGCGCTGCCAAGCGCGCCGAAGCAATTCATCACTTATTTTGAAGAAGAAAACCGTCCGCAAACGAAGCTCGATCGCGACATCGAGCGCGGCATGGGCGTTTCCGTCGGCAGATTGCGTGAAGACTCGCTATACGATTACAAATTCGTCGGCTTGTCGCACAATACGCTGCGCGGAGCGGCTGGCGGCGCCGTGCTGATCGCCGAACTGCTGAAAGCGGAAGGTTATATCCAACCGAAAAAATGAATGATTTTAGTTAATACGTTCATGCGGGGCTGTCACAGAGCGATAGGGATACGGTTGATCTCGGCAGAGCTCGATTGAGCGGTATGTGCAAAAGATAGGACCTCGCCTTCCACTTTCATGAAGTGGAGGCGAGGTCCTTTTTTAATTGCAAGCTGATGATTAGAAGATGCTGAGCGAAGAGTGGCAGCGGCAGCGGACTTTTTCCGTGGTACCCGTTACGCTGTATTTTCATATAGAGGCTTGGCGCGATAGGATGGGAGCAGCCTCGTGTCAAATGTGTATGGTATTTCATACATAATTTGCTCGAATTCCTTAAAATAGACGATTATATATGAAATTTCATACATATTTTTCTCGAAATCAGAGAAATCGAAGATTATGTATGATATTTCATACATAAATCCGTATTTTTTATCGATTTAGAAAAATATAGTTGATTTTTCATACATAATCGAATGACGAACCGTTCGTACGCCTCAGCGCAAGTTATGGCGCCGAAGGCGCCGTGCGTCAACACGCAGCACGATCGCGGCGGTCGTGATGCAAACGAAAGGATGAACCTACGATGACGAACGACGGTGAAGGAAGGATGAATGAATGACGTCGAGGGACGGAATGAACGAAGGTGAAGGACGGGTAAACGCATGACGTCGAGGGACCGATGAACGAACGAAGGTGAGGGATGGATGAACGAATGAAGTCGAGGGACGGAGTGAGTGAAAGAACGAAGTCGAAGGAAGTGGTTCGTGCGTGTGTTGAGAGTGCCACGGTTGGGAGTCAGCAGCAATTGACCAACTGCCGTCATGTGGCGAAAAACCGAGCGATGGATGATTCGTGTCGTATGTTGCAGTTTTGAAATAGCAGATATGGTTCGTAATGAGAAAAAGTTATGGTTTTAGCTGGAGCAGATGTGTGTTTTGATTACCTCAACGAGGAAGCAAGCTCGGATTTTTGAAAAGAATTCATTTTATATATTGATAATGAGAATTGTTATCAAATATAATAAAATCAAATCATTCCATTCGAATGGGAACGAAGGGAAGGGAGATCCGCGCGGTGAATGTGAACGACTATGCTCTTTTATGGAATCAAGCCTACATAAAAATTATCGATGTGCGGCGTGCGAGCATACCGCAGGGTGAGATGATGCCTTTGTACCGGCTGCCTTCGAGCGCCTTTCTTTATGTCTCCTCCGGCAGTGCTGTCGTAACGGTCGACGGCACGGAATGCCGGATGAATCGGCATGCTCTGCTGCATGGCGGAAAAGGCATTTGCTTGACCATTACAGCCGAAGAGCTACTGGACTACTATTTAATTTTATACAAAGCGGTTATGGCGCTGCCGCTTCGGCAGGATACGGCCAAGCTTATGAACGGAAGCAATCCGTTTCAGATGCAATATTCGTTTACGCCTAGCTACCCGCTCGGCATCTATGAGCATATCGGTTCGATGAGCCGAGAATGGCAGCAGCCTACGGCTTCCGGACAGCTGCATGTGAAGTCGATATTTTACAAGCTGGTGCACGAAATTGCAGAAGATATGGCGCGACAAAATGTCGTATCGATAAAACCCGACCTAGCCGCTCAGGCGATACGCTACATCCAAGACCGATACCGGGAACCGATTACGTTGGAGCTATTGCTCGAACTGCTGGACTGCAGCGCCAGGCAACTGCTGCGGGCGTTCAAGCAGCAGACGCGAACGAGTCCGATCGACTATTTGATTCGAGTGCGAATCGAGAAAGCGAAGGAACTGCTGCTTTCGACCGATTTTACGCTAAAAGAAATTGCCGAGAGTGTTGGTTACATGGACAGCTACTATTTCAGTCGTGTATTTAAAAAACATGAGGGCGTATCGCCGATTCATTATAAGCAATCTGTACACGAGCAAGCCAAGCGTCAAAATAATCCATCCTTACCGTCCAAATCTCCCATTGTTGCATTTAGACGTCCAAGGTATATTGTTAATGAGTTTGATAATCGTTATCAATATAGAAGAAGGGGAGAGAAATCGATGTACAGAAAGTCCGGGACGGCTATGGCCGCCACTTTGTTATTTTGTATTGCCTTGTTTTTGAGCGCATGTTCCGCGGGGGGAGCGAACAATGGCACGCCTGCGAACGGCGGCAACTCGACAGGTTCAAATGTTGCTGCGACTTCAGCTCCGACAGCCAGTCCGGCTGCGGAAGTAGCGGAGAGCCGCGTCATTAAGCACGCAATGGGCGAGGAGACGCTGACTGGTACGCCGGAGCGCGTCGTTATTTTGACAAATGAAGGAACGGAAGCGCTGCTTGCGGTTGGCATCAAACCTGTTGGGGCGGTGCAATCGTGGATCGGGGACCCGTGGTACGATCATATCAAAGCCGACATGGAAGGCGTAACGGCGCTTGGCGACGAACTGCAGCCGAATCTGGAGCTGATCGCCAGCCTGAAGCCCGATTTGATTATCGGCAATAAGGTAAGACAAGAGAAAATTTATGATCAGTTGAAGCAAATCGCTCCGACAATCTTCTCAGAAGATTTAGCAGGCGACTGGAAAATCAACTTCAAGCTGTACACAGAGGCGCTGAACAAGCAAGTAGAAGGCGAGCAAGTGATGGGGGCATTCGACAAGCGCGTGGAAGAAGTGAAGGCGAAGCTCGGTGACAAGGCGAATACGAAGGTGTCGGTCGTTCGTTTCTCGGCCAAACAGGTTCGTATTTATCAGAAACAGACTTTCTCTGGCGTCCTATTGAACCAGCTTGGCATCGCCCGTCCGGAATCGCAGGATGTAGACAACTTCATCGAAGTGATGTCGAAAGAAACGATTCCAAGCATGGACGGCGATGTCATGTTCTACTTCGTCTCGGAGAATCCGGGCAAGACAGATGCGGCTAACGTCGTCGAAGAATGGAAGAAGGATCCGCTGTTCCAAAACTTGAGCGTGGCTAAAAACGGAAAAGTCATTCAAGTGGATGAAGCGATCTGGAACTCGGCAGGCGGATATGAAGCGGCGAATTTGCTGCTCGATGAACTTATTGCCTATTTCGACGTGAAATAATCGAAAGTAACGGGCCGTCAAGCCGACGATCACATTCGTCGGCTTGACGGCAATTTTTCGGATAGGGCAGCTTGCGCATGGGGGGGCGAAAAGGATTGTGAACGTCGCATTTATTCGAAAAAACAACAAACGAAAGCTCGCCGTGCTGGCGGTCGGTTTGGCCGCTTTGCTGGTAAGCATGCTGTGCAGCACGCTCTTCGGGCTGCAAGCTTTTTCACTATCGCAATTGTGGGAGGCGTACAGCCGGTTCGACGGTTCTAACGAACATCTGATCTTGACGACGGCGCGGGTGCCGCGAACGTTGATTGCGGCTTTGGTCGGAGCCGGTTTGGCGGTAGCTGGAGCGGTCATGCAAGTGTTGACGCGTAATCCGATTGCTTCACCATCGACGTTCGGCGTAAACGCGGGAGCCGTACTGTTCATCGTAATCGGCCTGACGACGCTTGGATCATCCTTGACCATGACCGGTATGGTGTGGCTCGCATTTATTGGAGCGGTGGTTACTTCGGCGGTAGTATACGGACTTGGGATGCAGGGCGGAGGCTTCGAGCCGATTAAATTGACGTTGGCCGGCGCCTGCATGGCGGCGTTCGCGGCATCCATTACGTCCGGACTTATTTTGCTGAATAAGGAATCGCTGGATTCGGCGTTGTTCTGGATGATCGGCTCTGTGTCGGGGCGCAATTTGGAGCATCTGACTATGGTGCTTCCTTATATGGCGACGGGACTGATCCTAGCGTTGACGTTGGCAGGTTCGCTTAACATCATGGCGCTTGGAGACGATGGTGCCAAAAGTTTAGGCCAGCGGCTCGGCCTGACGCGCGCTCTGGCAGCGGCGGCCGTTGTGTTGCTGGCGGGCAGCGCGGTTGCCGCAGCCGGTCCGATTGCGTTTATCGGTCTAATCGTTCCGCATTTGTGCAGGGCGTTAGTTGGCAACGACTACAAATGGCTGCTCCCTTATTGCGCGGCGGCGGGAGCGCTTTTGCTTGTGACTGCGGATTTGGCGTCGCGTTTTCTGCTGGATGCCAAAGAAGTACCGGTAGGTGTCGCCACGGCCGTTATTGGCGTGCCGTTCCTCATCCATGCGGCGAGGAGGAGAAAGCATGTCTAGCGCCAAAGGGAAAAAGTTCATTTGGACCTTAGCTGCTTTGACCGCTGCAGCCATTGCGCTGTCACTGCTGCATTTGTCGGTCGGTGGAGTGAGTGTACCGTTGAACGAAGTGTTTAATTCATTGGTGGGACGGAACGGCGAGGCTAGCGATTTGATCGTTATGCAATTTCGCTTGCCGCGCATAATCGGCGCTTTGCTTGTCGGCGCTGCGCTCGCTGTCGCAGGCGCGATTTTACAGGGCGTGATCCGCAATCCGCTTGCCTCTCCCGACCTGCTTGGCGTGACGGGAGGCGCTTCGGTAGCGGCTGTCGCTTTTATGACTTTTGTTACCGGCTACAGTATCCATTGGGTGCCGGCCATCGCGATTGTTGGAGCTTTTGCAGCAGCGTCAATCAACTATATTTTCGCTTGGAAGAAAGGCGTATCGCCTCTGCGTCTCGTGCTGATCGGCATCGGCATTTCGACCGCAATGGGGGCGCTCACGACGTTTCTGCTGCTGAGCGGGCCAGTCTATTTAGCTGCCCAAGTATTAAATTGGATGACAGGCACGCTGTACGGCACCAATTGGCGGTATATTGAGGCGCTTTGGCCTTGGGTTGTCCTGTTTATACCGCTGTCGCTCTTGCTTGCGAAAGAATTGAACGTTCAGTCGCTAGGTGAGGATACGGCCCGTGGCTTGGGAAGCAGACTTCAATTCAGCCGATTTCTGCTGTTAGTTTATACCGTTGCGCTGGCTGGGGCGGCTGTTGGCATTGCGGGCATGATCTCTTTTATCGGCTTGATGGCCCCGCATATGGCGCGCAAGCTGATTGGCAACAGCTATAGGCAAATCATTCCGGTTTCGGCATTGTTGGGGGGGATTTTGCTGCTGTTGGCCGATCTGGCTGGGAGAATGTTGTTTCAGCCGCTCGACATACCTGCTGGCGTGTTTACAGCGGCGATCGGTGCTCCGTTTTTCATGTTTCTGTTATTTAGGCGCAGAAAAATGGTGGGTTAATAGTGAGGGTAGTTTAATCACTCTCATGCTAGTGGTGATTAGAATTTCAGGAGAACCCTTGTCTTGTTTCGTTACAAGAGAAGGGTTCTTTTCGTTTTGCAGGCTGAAACGGGGAGGTCGCCCTTCTTCACTCAACAGCAGCATAAAACTGATTAATGATCAAGTTGGCTGCTACTGCATGCGATAGGGATGCAAACGCTGGAGTAGAGTGGGGCTTGATAATAGATGCGAAATGGCAGTAGCTGAATTTTTGTGTTGTTTATAAGGCGGGTGGGAATGGAGATGAATTTTAAGTAGTGAATAATGATTGAGACAATGCTTGAAAACTGGTGGTGGGAAATTTAAATAACTGCGAAAAGGCAGTTATTGTTTCTGTTTAGAGCAAGAAATGAGGAAATAACTGCCAAAATGCAGTTATTCGTTACGCTATGCGTGCAAACAGTGGGATAGAGCTTGAAGTAACTGCGAAAAGGCAGTTATTGTCTCTGCATGGGGCAAAAATGAAGGAAATAACTGCCAAAATGCAGTTAAATATTACGCATTGCGTGCAAATGGAGGGATAGAGCTTGAATTAACTGCGAAAAGCAAGTTATTGTCTCTGCTTGGAGCAAGATTGGTGGGAGTAAATGTGAGCCAGGCGAAATCGGCCGGCACCGTCGACTACTATCATGAGGCGCAGAACGCGAGTGAAGTAAAGTACGACGACGCACTGTCAAGCAACGCCTAATTAAGTCCAGAGAGACGAGTACAAGCGAGAAAAAATAAACGAGGAGCAAAAAAAGCCATGCAGGCTGTCGTGACTTAACTGGCAGACTTCATGGCTTTTGTGACTTTCTCAGCAGCCATGCATGGCTTTCATGCACTTACTTCGCATATTTACGGGAAGGCGCTACTTGCTTTACCCAGCACTTCTAAAAAAATGGGCGAAAGCCTCGCTTTTCCAAACTACTGATGCTATAATAAACCAAAGAACCAAACATCCTACGTTTAATCGAGTAGAAGGGAAGGAGGAATCGAGATGCTGTCGCAAACAAATCGATTGACACTTGTCGAGCAAGTGGCTATGCAAATTCAGCAGCTGATTGAATCCGGGAGATGGCCGGTTGGCATGCGTATTCCCGCGGAACCGGAGCTGATGGAGCAGCTGTCTGTCAGCCGCAATACGCTGCGGGAGGCGATCCGGGCACTAACGTACGCCGGGTTGTTGAAGACAAGGCAAGGCGATGGTACTTACGTGCGTGCTTCAAGCATTCTGGGCTCGGTAATCGGACAGATCGTCCGGCAGACGGAGCTGCAGGAAACGATGGAGGTTCGCCATGCGCTGGATCGGGAAGCAGCCTGCCTCGCCGCCCAGAGGCGGGAGGAGGATGACTTGGCCCTGCTGCGGCGCTGCTTGGATGCTTGTGCCAAAGCGATCGAGGAGAGAGATTTCGAAGCTTATGCGGAGTGGGACGTCCGCTTTCATAAAGGCGTCATTACAGCATCGGGCAACGGATTGCTATCGGAGTTGTACAACCACATTACGGATGCGCTTGAAACCATCATTCGGCAGACGATCGATTACGATAACTGGGACGGTTACCTGCATTCACACGAGCAGCTGTACAATGCTATCGCATCTGGAGACAGCAATCGTGCAGCTGAAGCGGTAGAAATCTATATCAGCAAGGCAAAGGAAGGCATATAGAGAGACAATTAATTGGAGGAAAAGGAAAGTGAAATCATACAATCAATCCATAGCGGCAGGTCAAACAAACAAGACTGCTGCAAGCTGGCTGCTCATACTCGGAATCGCTTTTGTAGCTGCTAATCTGCGAGCTCCGATTACGTCCGTCGGTCCGTTAATCGGAGACATCAAACAATTTGTCGGCTTATCCAATTCGGCAGCAGGCATGCTGACGACGGTTCCGCTGCTTGCGTTCGCGCTGTTGTCGCCGGTAGCGCCGAAAATCGCTAGACGGTTCGGTATGGAGCGGACGATTTTTTTCAGTCTGCTGCTGCTTACAGCAGGCATCGTCTGCCGATCGTTCTCCGGCACGGCTGCTCTGTTCGGCGGTACTGTATTGCTCGGAATGGGCATCGCGGTATGTAATGTACTGCTGCCAAGTCTCGTTAAACGAGATTATTCGAACAAGGTCGGTCTCGTAACGGGCATTTACTCCGTCTCGATGAACTTATGCGGAGCACTCGCTTCCGGCCTTAGCGTACCGCTCGCTAGATACGCCGGACTTGGTTGGAGCGGCGCTTTGAACGCCTGGCTGCTGCTCGCGGTGATCGGCATTCTGTTCTGGCTTCCGGCGTTAAAATCCGACAGGCTGCAAGCTGCCGTCAGCGGAACGGGAGAAACGGAGATTAAGCTGAGTCGCTCGCCGCTCGCTTGGCAAGTAACGATCTATATGGGCATGCAGTCGTCCATTTTTTACATTTTCGTGGCATGGTTCCCAGAAATACTAATTAGCCGTGGCATGAGCTCGGATAAGGCAGGCTGGATGCTGTTTCTATTCCAGTTTGCGATGCTGCCATTTACATTCCTAGTACCGATTATCGCCGGCCGCATGAAGGACCAGCGACCGCTGGTTGTGCTCACGACCGTCTTGTATTTGGCGGGAATCGGCGGCTTATTCTTCGCCGATAACCGTCTAGTGCCGCTTTGGTCGGCGCTGGTCGGCATTGGCGGCGCCTGCTCCTTCGGTTTGGCGCTCATCTTCTTCACGGCGCGCACGAGAAACGCGCATGAAGCGGCCCGCTTGTCCGGCATGGCGCAATCGCTCGGCTATCTGCTGGCCGCGGTTGGCCCTTTGCTGTTCGGCTTGCTGCACGACGCGACGCAGCATTGGACTGTGCCATTGATGGCGATGCTCGTTATAGCGCTTCTTATCTTCGCGTTCGGAATGGGAGCTGCGCGCAACCGGCAAATAGGCAACGAGAAATAGAGGTTTGACCGCCGTAGTGCAACCGAGTACCGTGTTTCCTGATGGTATCGCGCGCCGAGAGGTGCGTGGCGCGAAACAATTTCATAACGCGGGCTTCTCCCAGCGCGCGTTATGGCGCAGCCATCCGATGTTTATCAGAATTTGTACCATAAGCCTCGCGGCAACGCGGGGCTTCTTTATTATTTTGTGAAACGAGAAGCCCCTACCGCCATCCGATGGCTATAACGCGCACTGATCGTGCTGCGTCCTGACGCACGGCGCCTTCGGCGCCATAACGCGAGCTGGGAGAAGCGCGCGGACATTCATCCAGCAGCATCGCCCTGCCTGTAACACTGCTAACAGCCGTTTTACACAAGGTTTGACCGTCGAAATGTTACCGAGCACCGCGTGCCGCGATGGCACCACGCGCCGAGAGGCGCATCCTTGTCGACTCTTGAAACCGTCACCATCCGTTCAATTGTGCTTGAAGGCGATCGTAGTATAAAATGATAGAATAGAAGGCGGCGGCCAAGGTTTGCTTGGCTCATAAACAGCCGCATGAGACGAAATCATCATTACTTCGACGATTGGAGTTCAAATAAAAATGGTCTATCGCAATTTAGAGGAATGCGTGCTCGATCTGGAGAAGCACGGGCATCTCGTTCGCATCCGCGAAGAGGTCGATCCGCATCTGGAAATGGCTATGCTGCATTTGAAAGTGTTCGAGGCGGGCGGGCCGGCCCTTTTATTCGAGAACGTGAAAGGTTCCAAGTTCCGGGCTGTTTCGAATCTGTTCGGAACGGTAGAGCGGAGCATGTTCATTTTTCGGGATACATGGGAACCTGTCCAGAAGGTCATTGGCATTCGCAACGATCCGATGCAGGCGCTGAAAAATCCGTTCAAGCACATCGGCTCCGGCTTTGCGGCGACGACAGCCCTGCCTAAGAAAGGGAAAAGCGGAAAACCGCCGGGGATGGTCGAGATTAGCCTTAGCGATTTGCCGCAAATTGTGCATTGGCCGGATGACGGCGGAGCCTTTATTACGCTGCCGCAGGTCTATTCGGAAAATCCGGACAAGCCGGGCATTATGAATGCAAATCTGGGCATGTACCGGGTTCAAATTAGCGGCAACGACTACGAGCAAGACAAGGAAGCGGGCGTTCATTACCAAATCCATCGCGGCATCGGCATTCACCAGGATAAAGCGAACAAACGGGGCGAGCCGCTAAAGGTGAGCTGCTTTATCGGGGGCCCTCCGGCGCATACGCTGTCGGCGGTTATGCCGCTGCCCGAAGGCATGAGTGAGTTGACCTTTGCCGGCTTACTGTCCGGCAGACGATACCGTTACGGCTACGACGACGGTTTCTGCGTCAGCCACGACGCCGATTTCGTCATCACGGGCGAGATTTATCCAGGCGAAACGAAGCCAGAGGGGCCGTTCGGCGACCATCTGGGCTATTACAGCTTGACCCATCCGTTCCCGGTTATGCGGGTTCGCAAGGTATACGCTAGGGAAGGCGCGATTTTTCCGTTTACCGTTGTCGGTCGTCCCCCGCAGGAGGATACGGCTTTCGGCGATCTGATCCATCAGCTGACTGGCGGCGCGGTGAAACAGGAAATTCCAGGCGTAAAAGAAGTGCACGCAGTCGACGCCGCAGGCGTCCATCCGCTGCTGCTTGCTGTAGGCAGTGAGCGCTACACACCGTATGAAACGGTGAAGCGGCCAGCTGAGATTTTGACAATCGCCAATCGTATTCTGGGAACGGGCCAGCTCAGTCTCGCCAAATATTTGTTCATTACGGCCGAGGAGAATGAGCCAGTCGATACGCATCATATCGAACGCTTCTTCGGTTATGTGCTGGAGCGAATTGACTTGCGCCGGGACATTCATTTCCAAACGAATACGACGATCGATACGCTCGATTATTCGGGCACAGGACTGAATAGCGGCAGCAAAGTCATCTTCGCCGCCGCTGGCGATAAAAAGCGTGAACTGTGTACCGAGGTGCCAGGGGAGTTGCAAGGACTGCGTGACTTCGAAGGCGCACATATGGTTATGCCGGGCGTCGTTGCCTTGCAAGGCCCCGCTTTCCAATCGTATGCCGATGCAGAGCGCGAATTGAACGGCTTATGCGAGGAGCTTCGCTCGCGAGGAAAGCTCGACGGCTGCCCGATGATTATCGTTTGCGACGACAGCCGATTCTTGAGCGAGTCGACCTCCAATTTCTTATGGGCGACCTTTACGAGAAGCAATCCGTCGCATGACATTTACGGCGTAAACGGCGGCTATGAGCATAAACATTGGTCTTGCGACAACGTTATAATCGACGCCCGCGTCAAGCCGCATCAGGCGCCGCCGCTGCTGCCCGACCCGGAGACGGAGAGCCGCATCGAGCGCTTTTTCGCCAAAGGCGCCAGTCTGGACGGCGTTCTCAAGTCATAGGATGCGAGCAGCAATTAGAAGGATGTTCCCGAGCCGGTCGGGGGCGTCCTTCTTTTTTGCAGAAGACGTAACCCAAAGGAAGATTGCACGTATATTAGTTATTCACGGAATGATCATTAAATAGTAGATGAGGGAACGAACGCATGAATATGGCGCTCACGGATCATGCCGATCAATGGTACCGGCAAGCTGAGCAGAAAGCTGCTCGCTATTTTGCAACGCTGGACGCGCAGGTCAAGGATAAATCTTATTTGACGGCGCTCACGGCCGATTTTCAACTATGGAAAAAAAATCATCTCTCGCCGCATCCATTGCTGTCCTTAGCTTCCAGGGGCAAGATTCGGCCGGAATCCCGGCATTACCGTTCCTATATCCGATGGTTGAATGAAACGGGCGGGCTTGACCGCTATTTGGACCGGAGCGTTTCCTATATTTATATGAGAGATCTGGGCAAGGCGTTAGATGGCTCGAACGACCACAGGCGCGTAGCGCACATCGTCAGCGACGTGAAGCGGCGCTTGATCCGCTCGGTCTATGCGAATGGCAAAGAGTCGCCGGAATTGCTTGATCTGTCCGTCATTTACCGGTGGGCACAGAAGAAGGGCGTTGAAAACGCGACGATCTGGGCCATCGATAAAATTAAAAACGTTGCTGCCCGCATTCCGAAAGAAATGAACGGGGAGCATGCGATCCGCAAGCTAATCAAAATTATGATCGGCGTCGTCATGCATACCGAAGAAGAGATTGCAGGCCTCTCGCTGCCGAAAGCAGAACGGGCAAGAAGGCTGGATGAGGCGATCCGGCTCGGCTACTGCTATGGGCTGACATATCCGCTGATCGACGATTTGCTCGATTCCGGGATATTAAACGAGCGTGAGCAGGAGCATTATTCACGCATGATTCGGACTGCCCTTGCGAGCGGCACTGCGCCGGTGCTCGGCCATTGGAGCGGATCTCATACCGAGCTGATCCGATTCGTGCACGCGGAGCTTCGTGACGCTTTCGACTACATGAAAAGCCGTCAAAAACCGGAGACGCTGCATGCGTTTTTTCGCCAGTCCTACGTTTTCTTCCACGCGCAGGATGTAGACCGCGTCAAAGATCTGTCCAATGGCAGCTATTCAAACGAGGAGTTATATTTGCCAATTATTCTTAAATCGTCTTCATCACGGTCGATTGTGCGATACGTCATCGGCGCGACAGAGGACGAGGCTTTCGAGCAAAGAACGTTTTATTACGGCATCTATAATCAGTTAGCCGACGACTTTTCCGATTTGTTCGAGGATTATGCGAGCGGCTCGGTGACCGCCTACACTTATTACTATAAATACGGCAAAGTGCGAACCGATTTGATCAATCCGTTCGAAATGTATTGGGCGGTTATTTCCCATTTGATCCACAGCGTTTACCGATCGGATGACAAGGCCCGCGAGGTGATTCTGGATCGCGCGGTCAATGGGCTGAAACGATGCAAGGAACGATTCGGAGCCGAGAAGTACTTGGAGCTGATGAACATTTTCGCATCGGGCATTCCGTCATTCAATCGTCTTATCCAGGAACTGGCGCGCAAAGCGGACAACGTCGACTTTTTCGATAAGCTGCTGCGGGACCAGTTCATTACAGCGCTCCGCAGCGACAAGGAAGAGCAGGAGAGATTCACGCAAACGTTCGAGCAGGTACAAGCGCAAATCAATCGTCATTTGAAAATCGAAGAGCCGGACGAGACACCGCGCATGAAGACTTCGCTGATCGATGCTGCTAATTATAGTCTCGAAAGCGGCGGTAAACGATTGCGGCCGGTGCTTTCTTGGGTGATGGGCGTACAGCAGTACGGACTGAATGCTGAGGCGATCGTTCCGCTGCTGCGTTCCTTGGAGTATATGCATACTGCTTCCTTGATTTTCGACGACTTGCCGACGCAGGATAATGCATCTACTCGCCGGGGCCGCCCAACGCTGCATCGGCTGCATAACAGTGCTACGGCTGAATTGACGGGCTTGTTTCTCATTCAAAAGGCGATAGAGGAGCAGTCTTCGCTGAAGGGCTTCAACGCGAACGCGGTGCTCGCGTTGATCCGCTATTCGTCCCAAAAGGCTGCTGAAATGAGCATGGGTCAAGCGATGGATTTGCAGTCAAAAGGAGAGGCGCTGACGCTCGAGCAGCTTGCTCAGCTTTGCTTTTACAAAACCGGCATCGCCTTCGAGGCATCGCTCGTTATGCCAGCGATTCTAGCGCAGGTGAAAGAAGAGGAGCTGGCGCTGCTGAGAAAATTCGCTTACCATGCCGGCATCGCTTTTCAAATCAAAGACGATTTGCTGGACGCGGAAGGCGATCAGCGGGCGCTCGGCAAGCCGGTCGGCCAAGATGTTGAGAATAACAGCTCGACGTTCGTGACGATATTAGGCGCGGAGGGCGCGAGACAGGCGATGTGGGATCATTATTGCGAGGCGATGGAAGCGCTGAAGAAGCGGCCGCATTCCGCTGTTTTTTTGAAGCAATTGCTTAATTATTTAATCAACAGGGATCATTAAAGGTTGAATTGCATACGGCGCTATGCTATTATGTTGTCAACTTAAACGATTGGAGCTGAAGAGTATAATGGATTTTTCTTGCTAATGGGTCAATGGATAAAACAGCTAAGCGATCATTCGCTTGTTTTATTATTTCCTATGCAAGAAAGTTACTCCATTATCTTCATGCTGCCGATAAATCCCGCCTCATGTCCCGAGATCGGACATGGTTTGCCGTATTTATTTTAAGCTGCAGGAAGTAACTTTCTTGCAGCTTTTTCTTATTTTTACGGCACGGGAGGATACCACTATGTCACTAATACAAGTTTCTCAATTAACATTTGCCTATGAGGGCAGCTACGACCCGATATTCGAAAACATCAGCTTTCAGATCGATACCGATTGGAAGCTCGGCTTTACAGGACGCAACGGCAGAGGCAAAACGACATTCCTGAACCTGCTGCTCGGCAAATACGAGTATAGCGGTCATATTTCCGCCAGCGTCGGCTTCCATTACTTTCCGTTTCAGATTGCAGATCAAACGCAGCTGACGATGTACGCGCTCGAGGAAATTTGTCCCGATTTCGAGCAATGGCGGCTCATACGCGAGCTGACGCTGCTGGACATGTCTGAAGACGTTCTATACCGTCCTTTCGAGACGCTGTCGAACGGCGAGCAAACGAAGGTGCTGCTTGCGGCGCTCTTTTTAAAGGAAAATCGTTTTCTGCTCATCGACGAGCCGACCAACCATTTGGATCGCCAAGCGCGAAAGCTGATCAGCGATTATTTGCGCAAGAAGAGCGGCTACATTCTCGTTTCCCACGACAGAGCTTTTCTGGACAATTGCGTCGATCATATATTATCAATCAATAAAACAAACATCGACATTCAGAAAGGGAATTTCTCCGACTGGTGGGAAAACAAGCGCAGACAGGATCAGTTCGAGCTTGCGGCCGATGACAAGTTGCGCAAAGACATTAAACGATTAAACGAGTCGGCGCGGCGAACGAGCAATTGGTCCGACGAGGTCGAAAAGTCGAAAAACGGCACGCGGAATTCCGGCTCAAAGATCGACAAAGGCTATGTCGGGCATAAAGCCGCGAAAATGATGAAGCGGTCGAAGTCGATCGAGCAGCGCCAGCAAAACGCGGTTGAGCAAAAATCGCAGCTGCTTCATAATGTTGAAAACGCCGAAAGCTTGAAAATCGCACAGCTAAACTACCATAAGAGCAGGTTGGTTGAGCTCGATAAAGTATCGATTTTTTATGGCGATAAGCAGGTTTGCGGAGAGATCAGCCTGACGATTGAGCAGGGCGACCGGGTGGCGCTATCGGGTAAAAACGGCTCCGGCAAGTCAAGTCTGCTCAAACTGATTCGCGGCGAGGATATCGGGCATACCGGCCAGATGCGAATCGGGAGCGGGCTTGCCATCTCTTATGTGCAGCAGGACACCTCCCATTTGAAAGGGTCCTTTACCGATTATGCGGACGAATATGATATTGACGAAAGTTTGTTTAAAGCGATACTGCGCAAGCTCGATTTTGCCCGGGTTCAGTTCGAGAAAGATTTGTCGGCGTTAAGCGGCGGACAGAAGAAGAAGGTGCTTATTGCGCGAAGCTTATGCGAGAAAGCGCATTTGCATATTTGGGACGAACCGCTCAACTTTATCGACGTCATCTCGCGCATGCAAATCGAGGAGCTGCTGCTGGAGCATGAGCCGACGCTGTTATTCGTGGAGCATGACAGCCAGTTTTGCGATCATATTGCGACGAAAACAATTGAGCTGTAACGCGGGTTGATTGATCGACGTGATTCCAATTTGTAAGAGGAGGCAGGGGACACCGGATGAAAACATTAAAAGTTTCGAAGCGCGCATTAAGACGCTTTTTGCTCGAAAAACAGCTGCTGCTGAACCCGCATTCATTTCGAGCGGCGACAGAAGAGGAAGGAAAGCGGCAAGTGCTGGAGACGCTTCGGCAGCTGGAGTGCGTGCAAATCGATCCGGTGTCCGCCGTGCGGCCGAATCAGCATTTGGCACTATCCGCAAGAATCGGCGGCTATGAGCCAGACTGGTTAAACGGCTTGCTTCAGGGTGGCGAGGTGTTCGAATATTTCGCCAATGCAGCCTGCATCATTCCGATGAACCATTATGCGATGTTCGAGCCGATTCGGAATCGGATGCGACTGAACACGGCATCGCAGCTAGACGAGCTGCGACCGGTTGCCGAGTCGGTGCTGGATAAGCTGAATCGCGAGGGTCCGCTGCCTTCCAAGGCGTTCGAAAGCGATCAGCGGGTTCGCGGATATTGGGACAATGCCAGCGCCTCCGCCAAAACGAAAGCGACCTCGCATGCGCTCAATTTGCTGACTGATTCGGCGCAAGTGCGCATCGTCGGCCGGGATGGCAATCAGCGGCTGTTCGACGTAGCGAGCCGAAGCGTGCCAAGCGGCTTGCTGCAAGAGGCGGAGCGGATAGAGGAACGGGAGGCGCTTGACTCGCTGCTGCTCAAATACTGTCGCGCATACCGGGTTTTCGAGCCAAGTGACGCTCGCTTTGGCTGGCAAAGACTGAAGGCAGCGGAGAGGCGGGAAGCCATCGAGCGCAATGTGAATGACGGAACGATGGCTGCGGTTGAAGTGGAAGGGGTAAAGACGGTTTATTACGTGCTTGCCGAGGATGTCGGGCGCATCACGTCTCTTGAGGAGGACGTAATTGGGACCGGTGCTGCCGATCCAGAGGAGGAGACGCCGATCGCCTTCTTGCCGCCGCTCGACAACTTATTGTGGAGCCGGAAACGGCTGGAAGACTTATTCGACTTCGAATACCGCTGGGAAATTTACACGCCGGCTGTTAAACGCAAATACGGCTATTATACGATGCCGATCCTTGCTGGCGACCGTTTGATCGGGCGGATGGACCCGCGGCTCGATCGTAAGCAAGGACGGCTGGACGTGCAGCTGCTGCATTTTGAGCCGGATGTTGACGTTTCGCCGCGTTTGCTGCAGTCGGTGCATGCGGCGCTTGAGCAGTTTGCTCAAGCGAATGGGGCAAATCGTGTTAACGTGCCGAGTCCGGGGGCTGCTGGCTAAGCGCTCATTATGTAAGTGTAAGTGTTCGATATAGAGTTCGAAAACGATGCTGTGAAAAAAACAAGCCGTACGTGGTCGGCCGACCGTATACGGCTTGTCTCTCGTAAAAATAGGCCAACCAGTTTTTTCTGGTTGGCCTATTTTTATGGTTGTTTTTTGATTAACGCACTAAGAGGACGTATTACGCAAATGCTCGGCCAATCGGCTCCACGTTTGGGTCATGCCTTCGACTACACCGAGATTGAGGGTCCGCTTCAACGCTTGTGAGGAAACGAATTCAGCACGGTTAATGAGCTTCGTTCCGCCGTTATGGGATTGGAACGAAAGTGTGATCAGAATTCCTGTGCCTTCATTCACAATACCTTCCTCGTCGGAAGGATAATCCACGTAAACGAGCTTCACGTTTGGTTCTATTTCCTTGTAAATCATTTTTCCCCAAGATTTATTGTCGCTGTCAGCGGAGGCAATACAGTAATGCCAAGCGCCGTCTGGGCGCAGGTCGACTGTGCAGACGGGCAGCGTCCAGCCTCTTGGGCCCCACCATGCTGTGAGTTGCTCGGCCTTCGTGTAGGCTTCATAAACCTGCTCGGGTGTAGCATCGAACTGCCTTTCCAGCAGCAGTGTATTGCCTTTTGCTTTTGAAGTCACGGCGTTAGCCGATTTTTTCTTTAACATGCGGTTTCTCCTTTAAACGTTGAAGTATCTAAGCAGCAGCAGGCACGGGGGCTGTCCAATAGAAAACCCGCCCGGCGCGCTTCGAAATGATCTATTCTATTATGCCTGTTGACCCTCTAACATTTCAACCGTCTGCGTATGACTGCGATACGTACTTTACGTATTCATACGGTCATTGCGAAAAGCGATAAACCTTTTGACTGTTACAAACGACAATGATATGATGCCGTAATACCCTTTCGGGGGTCATAATAATAGGAGTGTTGTTTATGCCTCTACAAATGCACGAAGATTTTATTAACCATGCAAAAGAAATACTTCGTCAGGACAATCGTTTACTTGGACTTCTTGTGGGAGGTTCCATGATAACGGGCATAATGGATGAGTACAGCGACTTAGATTTTATTGTCGTATACGAAGCTGAATTCAAAGAAGAGATCATGAACCAGCGTATTCCAATTGCAGAGAAGCTAGGAAATTTATTAGCTGCTTTTACAGGCGAACATGTAGGAGAACCGCGAGTTATTATTTGCTTGTACGGATCGCCGCCATTGCATGTTGATATTAAATTCGTCACTGTTCAGGAACTTGAACAACGAGCTGAGAATCCGATTATCCTATGGGAACGGGGAAGTGAGATTAGCGCTTTAATGCAAGGCACTTCACCACAGTATCCGTATCCTAGTCTCCAGTGGATAGAAGATCGTTTTTGGGTATGGGTGCATTATGGGGCGACAAAATTGGGCCGGGGCGAATGGTTCGAGCTCATCGATCATATTACCTTTATGCGTAATGCTGTACTCGGGCCACTGTTCCATATCAAGAACGGTGAGCTTCCAAGAGGGGTAAGGAAACTCGAAGTACATGAGGGCGAAGAGCTTGAGGAACTAAAAGAAACGATTCCAGGTCACAGCGCTGAGCGTTGTTACCGCGCACTAAAAATGACCATTCGACTTTATAAACGGTTTCGTCAAAATTCGGAAGGTCTCGAATATAAAAGAGAAGCGGAACAGGTTTCAATTTCTTACCTAGAATCTGTTTACAATAAACAATAAGGGCGCGAGACGCTAAACGGGAGAGAGCAGGAATGCTTTTGCCCGTTTTTTTATTTAACGATAGAGATGCTCCTGCCTTGCTTGCTGCGTTTATAAAAGCCGAAGAAAAAACATGCTGCCGGTAAAACGACAGCATGTTCGAACAAAGGTTATTGAGGACATACTAGAACGGTAAAGGCTGCAAGCCCTACCAAGGAAGCGTGTTTTCCCCATAGAGGAAAGCGCCAGTCGGTCCGTCCTCTGGCAGGGTAGCGGCATAAATACTGGTCTTTGCGCCTTCCGCCTCATTCATATCGGCAGCATGTCCGCCAAGACGGGTGCGCACCCAGCCGGGATGAACCGAGTTCACTTTAATCGGCGTGTCCCGAAGCTCTGCTGCCAAATGAACGGTGAAAGCGTTAATTGCTGTTTTGGATGCATTGTAGGCGAAGGTTTTAATGCCATACACTGGCGAAGCTGGATTCGCCTGCAGCGCAAGCGAGCCAAGAATGCTCGAAACGTTGACGATGCGTCCGGCATCGGATTGGCGGATAAGCGGCAGCAGCGTTTGCGTAAGCGCGATAGGCGCGAAAAAGTTTGTATCAAACGTATTTCGCAAAATATCGGACGGGATCGTGCTCGAACGATTGACGACTTCTCTGGAAATATCGTCTTGGTCCAGCAATATTCCGGCGTTATTGATTAGAATGTCCAGTTTATTGAATTGTTGTTGAATGTAACGGTAGACGGCTTCGTGATCTTCGGCAACGTTGACGTCGATTTTCACGCTATGGGCATCATAGCCTTTATCCTTCAAAGACGCTGCGGCCTCTGCTCCTGCCGAGGCGTCTCTAGCTCCGATAATAACGGTTGCACCAAGCTCAGCCAGGCCTCGAACCGTCTCCAGACCGATTCCTCGCGTTCCGCCGGTTACAAGGGCTACTTTTCCTTTTAAAGTTGTTGCTGTCATGGATAGTCGACTCCTAACTTTTGTGTATTGTAGAAATGTTCTACGGAAGTGAGAGCACAATTTTTATGAGAACGATCATTCTCCTTTAGCTAAAAAAATGAGCTTCTCTCTATTCGCAGCCGCCTTCTGCGATCAGTATAACAGTTTGAGAACGATCAGTAAAGAATAATCGTCATTTATTTACAACCGAACATTCATTCGGTATAATTAATTCCGGTTTAGAAAGCTTCTTGGAAGGACGTGCGTTATTGAACAGAAAAGAACAACTGATTGCCGAATTTGAAGCGTTAATTCCATTCGTTGAATCTTTACGGAAGTATGGCGAGGGGAGACTCACTTCTCCTATAGGGGAAGGAAAATGGTCGCTGAAAGATATGTTGAGCCATTTCATGTTATGGGACCGTTACTATATTGAACGAGCATTAGAGCCGATTGCCGAGCGGAAGGATGAAGCCGTCATAGCGGTTAGCAATCAATTTGAGATTGAATCGTACAATCAGCAAGCAATTGCTTTTGCAGAGGGCCGAACAGCTTCGGACGTTATGGACTTGATGATCGAAACGCGCCAGCGGGTGCTGTATTTGTTAGAGCAAATACCGGAGGACTTGTATGACAAATCTTACTCTGATCTGGACGGCGATCCGTTCAATATCGCCGAATATGTGACCGACATGACCGGACATGATGGACATCATTTGGCTCAGATGAAGGACTATATCCTCACGGCTGATTGAACCGGCTGCCAAACATGTAGAGAAGATGTATTAAAAATGGCGAACCGTTGTCGGGACTTTCTTTCCCGGAGCGGCTCGCCGTTTTGCTATTGCACGGATTGCTGCTTCAACCGATTCAAAATGGTTTTCAATTCGGAAAAGCTGCGAATGACATGATCCGCATGAGCAAGCTCGTCGGGCTGAGCAAAATAGAAATGGCAGCCGATGGAGACTAAGCCGTTGTCCTGCGCCGCTTTAATATCGGACAGCCGGTCGCCGACGACGGCGCCATGCCGGATTCCGTATTTGCGCTTGATCGCTTGAACAAGGTCCGATTTGTGCTGTGACGGGATATGCTCGATGCTGAACGTTTCCGTTACCCAGCGATCCAACTGATAGTAGTCCGTTATGGCTTGCAAATAGGCGACTAGGCCGTTGCTTGCGATATAGAGTTCGAAGCCGTTCCGCTTCAGATCGGCCAGTATTTCCTCGACTTCCGGATAGAGTGCCCCGCGGCCTGCGGAAATTTGGGTGATTAGCAAGCTTTGGAACTGTTCATTCGCTTGCTGCCGCTCATCCTCTGCGTGTTCAGGCATCAGATGCTCCCATACGACCGGAAGCGGGACGCCCATTATTTGGCGGTACGTCTCGATCGGTGTCTCGCGATTCCAACGATTTTGCTCTCTTAAGCGGGTGAACGTGTCTTCCAGCGCAGGCTCCAGTATTTTATCCGTTTGAAATAAAGTGCCGTCCATATCGAAAATGACCGCAAAAGACATATAACCCCTCCTAATGTTCTCTATAACGACTATCATTTACCATCATTTTAATTACTTTAGTTCATTTATTCCGGATCGGCAACTAAAAAGAGGGTGCTTGACATTTCTAATCTATAATCGTTATTATGGATATAAGGAATCCATAATTGATATAGAGGGTTTCCAACATCTAGGTGACAGACATACGGTTCAAGTCGAAAAGCTCCCGTTACAATGCATATGCCAAGAAGCGGGATGCCTTTGCTTCGTTATATTGTAGATATAACCTATCTATAAAATCATCAAAAAGGAGATTAGAGAAGATGAGCTATGATTGTGTCATTATTGGCGGGGGACCGGCGGGATTAAATGCGGCATTAGTGCTTGGCCGGGCAAGAAAAAAAGTTGCAATCATTGATAACAGCCGTCCAAGAAACGGAGTTACGCATGCATCGCACGGTTTTATAACGCGGGACGGCATCGAGCCGTCCGAGTTTCGGCGCATCGCTTACGAAGAGGTGCTTCGTTATCCGACGGTGCAGCATTTGAATGTTGAAGCAACCGATATTCAGAAAACAGAGAACGGCTTTACGGTTCATACTGCATCTGAAGAGTTGCTGACAACTCGGAAACTGATACTAGCCGCTGGCTTGAAGGAAACGCTCCCGGCCATTGACGGTGTTCACGAGTTTTATGGAAAAAGCTTGTTCAACTGTCCGTTCTGCGACGGCTGGGAGCTGCGGGATCAGCCGCTTGCCATCATCTCCGATCACCCGTACGTATTTCATAAAATCAAGCTGTTAATTAACTGGACCCGGGATCTGGTGATCTGTACGAACGGAAGCGGCGTTATTAGCGAAGAGCAGCGCCAGGAAGCTAGCTCCAAAGGCATTTCGATTATAGACACGCCAATCCAATCTCTGTCCGGGAGCGATGGTATACTGGAGCGGATTTATTTTACGGACGGTACGCATCTGGATAGAAGCGGCGGATTTGTCGATCCGGTCTTGACGCCAAATATCCATTTTGCGGAAGCGCTTGGTTATGAAACATCCGAAAACGGAGCGATCGTTTCCGATGCGATGGGCCGTACGGCGGCAGCCGGCGTCTTCGCGGCCGGAGATTCGGCTTATGTGATTCCTTCTCAGCTTATTTATGCCGCTGCTTCTGGCAGCAAAGCGGCGATGTCCGTCGTGGCGGAGCTGATCGAAGAGGATTGGAAGGACGCTTAATCGCGAGTTGTTAGAAGCCTTGACCGGATATTGTCATCCGGTTAAGGCTTTTTTTCATGCAATGATGCAGCGATCTGCCCAAATCAGAAAAAAATGCCTTGAAATATTGCGTAATGACTTATAATGCATTATGATGACTTATAGATGATGCGATATAAAGGGAAGAAATGCTGCACATATCGGCACCGTTGAGAGGAGGCGAAGGCTTGTTTCAAGAAGAGCGCTTGAATGCGATTGTCGACTATTTGAACAACAACAAAAGAATCGATATTAAAGATATTTGCCGGCTGTTTGAGGTGTCGCGCGATACAGCTCGCAGGGATTTGATCCGAATGGAGGAGCTGGGACTCATTATTCGGACACACGGAGGCGGGGTTCTTCCGAAGCGGGCTAAGGAAGTGCATCAGTACAAAGACCGTTTGATTAGAGAATCGGACGAGAAGCGCGACATTGGCCGTCATGCGGCGTCTCTTGTCAACGGCGGTGATTTTATTATGATGGATACTTCGACGACCGTTCAGTTCGCGGCTGAGGATTTAACTGCCGACCCTCTGGTCGCCGTTACCAATTCAATCGATATCGCCGATGTGCTGTCAAAGAAAGAGTCGATTCGGACGTTTCTGTTGGGCGGAGAGCTGAACCCCAAACATCGATTCCTATTCGGACAAACGACCATTGACGAGCTGGCCAATTATACTGTGGACAAATTGTTTCTTGGCGCTTGCGGCATGACAGAGCACGGTTTGTCTTACCCCGACGTAGAAGATGGAGTCGTAAAACGCGAAATGATTAAGCGAGCGAAGCAAGTCATTGTGCTGGCCGACCATACGAAATTCGGGGAACAGATGTTTTATAAAATTTGCGGGCTGGAATCGATCGACTTGCTCATTACCGATCGCATGCCGGAGCGCGGGCTAATGGAGAAGCTAGCCGAGCATCAGGTTGAACTGCTCGTCGTAACGGAGGAGGATAACGATGATTAAGCTAATTGTGAGCGATCTAGACGGAACCTTGATGGACCATACGAGAAGCATTAATGGAAGAGACCGGCAAGCGGTGCAAAAAGCGCTGGATAACGGGCTGGAGCTCTGCATCGCTTCAGGCCGCATGTATGCGGAAATTAAAACGATTATGCAGTCATTCGAGCATCGCTTTCACGCTTTAGGTCAGAACGGCGCGACGATCTACAACAAGAACCAGCGCCTCGCGGCCGCTTACGAGTTTGCACCTGACATTAGCGCCAGTTTGATGGAATTGACGCAGCTTGACGATCGGTTCGTTCACTTTGTACATTGTACAGACGACTCCTACTATACGAGTCAACGGAATGAAGTCACTTTGCCTTACGAGTCCCGCATCCTCATCTCGTGCAAGGAGCGAGTCGGTTTGGCGGCCGACTTGGCTGAGGATCGATTGAGAAGCAGTAAAATATCGTTTTTCGGACCTATTGAGGGACTGCTGCAGCTGGAAGCGGAACTAAATCGCCGCTTTAGCGATCAGGTCGAAACGTTTATTAGCGATAAGGATTGTCTTGACGTGATGCCGAAAAATGTTTCCAAAGGCGCGTCCTTGACACTGCTGATCGAAAAGCTTGGCCTGCGACCGGACGAAGTTGCGTGCATCGGGGATTCATTCAACGATTTGTCAATGTTCGCGATTACGCCTCATAGCTACGCGATGGCCGGCAGTCATGCGGACGTCCGTTCTCAGGCAAGTCACGCCGTAGCTTCGGTAGCCGACGCTATCGACGACATTATTAACGGACATCATACAACGGCAATCCGTTAAACAACGGTTTTATTTGCTCCTATGCTTCATTAGAGGCTGGCAGCCTCAACGTAAAAACAGCCTGTCTCATGAGGAGACCGGCTGTTTTTTATTGTGGAGTAACGTTCATCTCAGCGTATTAAGCAGACCTTTTACGATAAAAGTAAGAAAATGCGATGCCCAAGAGTGCTAAGAAGAACATTCCCCAAAAAATATTGGCATACGATAAGGCGGGCGGCAAATGATTTTGCCAAATCATCACATTGGATACGGCAGCGATGACAAAAGCTCCACTAAAGAACTGCAGGAGCTGATACAACCCGGTGCCAGACGTAATTTGCGACGAAGGCAATAAACGGGTTATTTCATTCATGACGCTGCTTCCGAGGATCGTAAAGCCAAGACTTAATACAATATATCCGATAATATTGGCAAACCAGAAGTGGACGCCGAGCAGCGCGAATAATAAAGTGGCTACTAGCGGCAGCAGCGGTACATAGTTCAATATGGACTTGTTGCCATTAGCATCGATGAAGTTGCCGGCTTTTCGCGAAACGAACATCGCCAATAACGCGCCGGGAAAAACGACAAGACCGGCTTCGCTGGCATTCAGCTTAAAATGGTTCATTAACATTTGCGGAAGTAAATATAAAGTTGCAAAGTTGCACATATAAGCCATTATGCCAATAAAGGATAATGTCAGATAGGTTTTATTTTTGAATAAAGACGCTTCAATGAACGGGTCTGGCGTTCGCGTAATATGCAAGGCGAATAAGATAAGGCCAACGATTCCAATGCCGATGCATATCCACCATGACGGGTTGGTCAGGAAGAGGAGCAAACCGGCAGTTCCCATGCTGATGTAGAGCGCGCCCTTCACATCGAAGCTCCCTTTCGTAAACGACTCTTTCGGGATGAGAATGTAGAGGAAAGGGACGATAAGCAGCAGCAGCATAGATACAGCGAAAAGGTATTTCCAGCCCCAATATTGAACGATCAGACCGCCGAGAATAGGACCTAATCCAATTCCAAGCGAAACGGATGCCATGATTAAAGACATTGATTTCCCGCGTCTGTTCAAAGGAACGTAGCGGCTGAGCAAAATAATCGATAGTGAAATGCCAGCCCCGGCTCCGCTCGCTTGAAAAATTCGCGCAACCAATAGCAGCCAGAAGTGATTGCTAAAGAAGCCGATGATGGAAGCCAGGCCGATCGAAGTTAAACTTATAGCAAACAGCAGGTGAATTGGCACAAAGTCTGACAGTCTGCTGTAAGTAATCGATGATATGGCAAACATAATGGAATAGCCTGTTATCGTTAACGAAGCTGTGGAGGGCGTGAGATGAAAATAATGGGTTATATCCGGTACTGCAAGATTAAACATGGCCGTATTCATTAAAATAAGAACGGTAGTGACGGCTAATAAAAATGAGGTTAACCCTTCCCTCTGAAGTGTGACATTGGCGTTTTGCTGTGGAGCTTGTATATCGCTCATAAAAAAAATCCCTCCGGTTGATCTATCCTTAGTTCGAAGATTATCGAACAAGAGAAAATATATCACGGCTTTTTTGAAAAAGCAATCGGTCTTTAAATAGATATTTTTGTGCGCGATTTGGAATTCTGATATGATAGTATGTGACGAAGGGGGAAGAGATATGAAATCGCAACAGCATCCTCAATCAGAAGGCGACATTCAATTATCACCCGTTTTGTATGCGCTAAGCGACCCGATCCGGCAGCATATTGTCGATGTAATTAGGGAGCATGGCGAGCAAGCATGCAATTTTTTTAATGTGCCTATCGCAAAATCGACCTTCTCGTATCACGTTAAGATATTGCGCGAAGCGGGAATCATTCATGCCCGGTCTCAAGGAACTCTCCGGTTGTTGTCATTGCGGGAAGAGGAATTGGAGCAACGGTTTCCCGGATTGCTCGATTCCATCTTGAAGGCTTATGAGATCGAAAAGAAGAAATGAGTATCCGAACATTCCCCGTGTGATGAGGAATGTTTTTTTTCTGCTATTTACGACAGGAAGAACATGTTATAATTTGGTTGAACTAGAAACTTAGTAAAGATGAGTAGAGATGAGATGAGAAGAGAAAGGTGAGATGAGCAGCATGGCTCAAGTGAAAATTTATGGTTTGAAGGAACGGCTGAATCCGGTCAAGGAAAAGCTGTCGGAGGTCATTCACTCCTGCGTCGTCGAAGCGCTGCAAATGCCGGCCGATAAAAAGTTTCAGCGGTTCTTTCCGATGGACAGAGAAGATTTTTATTACGCTCCCGGACGCACCGAGGCCTATACCGTCATTGAGATCAGTCTATTTGAAGGCCGATCGACAGAATCGAGGAAACGGTTGATCCGGCTGCTTTTTGAACGCATTCAGGACGAATTGGACATTTCCCCGCAAGATGTTGAAATTACGATTTTCGAAACGCCGAAATCGAACTGGGGGATCAGAGGCCTGCCCGGCGACGAGCTTCAGCTGAATTATAAGGTTAAAGTGTAGATAGGTGAAATTGAGAAGGTGATCGGTTAGATTGCCTTCTTTTTTATTTTTCAGTGGGCCAACGAAAGGAGAACAGGATGGAAGATCAATGGAGAATCGCGGCTTATGACCCGCAATGGAGAGTTCTGTTTCTGGATGTAGCTTCGAGGCTGCGCGCAGCGCTTGGGGATTTGGACATTCGGATCGATCATGTCGGCTCCACCTCAGTAGAAGGCATGGACGCCAAACCAATCGTGGATATTCAGCTATCTGTTGCAACTATGGAGCTTCTTTCGAGCTATAAAGCCAAGATCGAGCAGGCTGGCTTCGTATTTCGAGAGGAGAATCCGGATAAAACGAAGCATTATTTTCGCGAGCTGCCGGGCGAGCGCAGAACACATTTGCATGTGAGAGAAGCAGGCAGTTTCTCGGAACAGCTTACGCTGCTTTTTAGAGATTACTTGCGCGCCCATGCTGATGAATGCTTAAGATACGCTGAGGAAAAGCATCGATTGATGGAGCTGTACAAGCATGACCGGCCGAAGTACGTAGAAGGCAAAGCTCCCGTCGTTTGGGATATCGTGCAGAAAGCGCATAGCTGGTCGCAGAAAACGGGCTGGAGGCCCGGGGCTTCTGATAGGTGAAGGTGTTGAAAAGCGGGAGCCGAAAAATCATTTATCTTTTTGGACTCAGAGAGAAGCCCGGAAGATTATATGCGAAAAATCGTATATATTTTTCACTATATTGGAGTTTTGGTTAAATATATGCGAAAAATCATATATAACCTTTCTCTAAGGCGGAGTTCTGAGTAAATATGTATGAAATTTCATATATATTTGGTGCTTAGGTGTGATTTCGGGAAATTATATATGATAAATCATATACATTACGCAATCAGATGAAGATAGGGGGGATGTGAAACATTCATATTATATTAACGATTCACAATTAACTGAAACTGACATTCCGAGACAGCGTGTAGAACTTTTCAAGCAACAGGGTTTTAACGAGGAAGGTGAAGGTTAGCAATGTGTTCCAACAAGTTACTTCTATAGACCTAAGTGTTATTGAGGATGATTTTCGTGATGTCTACGAGTGACATTAATACTATCCGTGATATTCCCACCTTCTTCAGAGGCTTCAACAACAAAATGATCATGAATAGAATCTTCTTTGGTATATCTCCAGATACAAGTCCAGTCATCTGTTTTTCCTTTTCCCTTACAAATCAGGATTCGATTTTTCCATTGTTGTGTTCCAGTTGGAACTCTCCACACATTAAATGTATTTGGATAAGCGGTAGAAACATGAATCACCATCTCTCCATTACCTTCAGGTAGGTAGACCCAATTGCCTTCAGGAGCAGGAATCGTTTCTATGCTCATTAAAGGCGGCTGTGGTATATCCGCATTAGCAAAGCCACTACTGGTGATAAATGCAGAAACAATGATAACAAGTTTAGTCGTATTCCTTCTCATAAAAAAATCACCTCAATGATAATGTCACCAGTTTCATCTACAATTAGCAACAAAACAAAGCGTACAGTCACTTATGCTTTTTACATTGCTTATTCATGTCCCAAACCTCAACAATCTGACCAAGCCGAGAAGGGTTGGTTTTTTTTGTGTAAAAAATAATCTTGCGCTTGATATATATATGCGATATATTGCATATAATAATTCTGTTAGCGAGGTTGATGTTCATGCCTGTACCTAAAAATTATGTCTCACCGATTCGCATGTCGGCAAAGGAACGAGCGTTGTCCCAGTTGCAGCGTTGGATAATTGACGGCACACTGCAGCCGGGGGAAAAACTGATCGACGCCGAATTGGCCGAATCGCTGGGCGTAAGCCGTACACCTATTCGCGAAGCTTTTCAATTGTTGGAGGTGCAGGGGCTTGTCTCGATGCATCCAGGCAAGGAAACGAAAGTAACAGTCATCGAGAAGGAAGATATTTTTAAAATGTATTCGACGATGGCGGCGCTGCAAGCTCTGGCTGCGGAAGTGGCTGCCGCAGTTATTGTGCCGGAAGAAATCGAGCAGCTGCGGGCGATTAATTCAGAATTTGCGAATGCGATCCGCAACGGACAGGCTTTCCAGGCGATGGAGGTCGACGAACAGTTTCACAATTTTATCGTAGAGCTGTCTGATAATCCGTATGTCGCGAATTTCAGCGCTTCGCTGCAAATTCATATTCGCCGCTTTAAATATGTGTTTTTGAAACAGCCGGTTGATGCTACCCAAGCATCCGTCGATGAGCACGCCGCCATCATTGCCGCATTTGAGCAGAAGGACGGCAAGCGAGCCTATGAGCTTATGAAGCTTAACTTTATCCGTCCGATGCAGGAACTGCACGAGCTGCTTTAATCAAAAAGGAGGAAACGAAGATGAGTGAACGCAAAGATTTGCGAATCCGCAGTAAAGCTTTAAGCGAAGACGTTAACCGAATGCCCAACCGGGCGATGCTGCGGGCCGTTGGCTTTCAGGATGAAGATTTTAAGAAGCCGATGATTGGCGTTGCCAGCACATGGAGTGAAGTAACTCCTTGCAATATGCACATCAACGATCTTGCTGTCCATGCGAAAAAGGGAGCGCGTGAGAATGGCGGGGCTCCGCTTATTTTCAATACGATTACGGTGTCGGACGGCATTTCGATGGGGCATGAAGGCATGCTGTTCTCCTTGCCGAGCCGCGAAGTGATTGCGGATTCGATTGAAATCGTATCAGGCGCGGAACGCTTCGACGGTCTGGTGGCGATAGGAGGCTGCGATAAAAATACGCCTGCTTGCCTAATGGCTATCGGTCGCTTAAATATTCCTTCGGTCTATGTATATGGCGGCACGATCCAGCCCGGCAAACTCGACGGCAAAGACGTCGATATCGTCACGGCCTTTGAAGCGGTAGGCAAGTACCATGATGGCAAAATGACAGATGCGGAGCTGCACAAGGTAGAATGCAGCGTCTGTCCGGGACCGGGCGCATGCGGCGGTATGTACACGGCTAATACAATGGCGGCAGCCGCCGAAGCGATGGGGATGACCTTGCCTGGTTCTTCCTCGACGCCAGCGATTTCACCGGCGAAAGCGGCCGAATGCGCAGCTGCCGGAAAACAAGTCGTGGCGCTGCTGGAGAAGGGCATCTATCCAAGAGACATTATGACCAAAAAAGCGTTCGAGAATGCGATTACGGTCGTAATGGCTTTAGGCGGATCGACGAATGCCTTTCTTCATCTTCTCGCCATTGCCCATTCGGCAGGCGTTGATTTAACACTGGACGATTTCGAACGTATCCGTCTTCGTGTGCCTCATCTGGCGGATTTGAAGCCAAGCGGCAAGTTTGTCATGCAGGATTTGAACGATATTGGCGGCGTTCCGGGCGTCATGAAGATGCTGCTTGCGGAAGGTCTGCTGCACGGAGATTGCTTGACCGTCACCGGCAAAACATTGGCAGAAAACTTAGCGGATTCGGATTCTCTTGCGGATGAACAGACGATTATCCGGCCTTTGGATCAGCCGTTGAAGGCGAATGGACCGTTAGTCGTTTTGAAGGGCAATCTTGCTCCTGAAGGAGCCGTTGCGAAAATGTCGGGGATGAAGAAGCTGCGGTTTTCCGGACCGGCGAAAGTATACGACAATGAAGAGGCTGCTACGGAAGCTATTTTGAGAGACGAAATTCATAAAGGGGACGTATTGGTGATCCGCTACTGCGGTCCGAAGGGCGGACCCGGCATGCCGGAAATGCTGTCCGTTACGGCGCTCATTGTCGGCAAAGGGCTTGGGGGAGAGGTGGCGCTGATGACGGACGGCAGATTCTCGGGCGGATCGCACGGTTTTGTAGTCGGCCACGTGTCGCCGGAAGCGCAAGTAGGCGGGCCAATCGCGCTGCTGCAAACCGGAGATACCGTGACGATCGACAGCGAGACGCAGCAAATTACAATGGAGATATCCGAGGAAGAGCTGGCTGCAAGAGCAAAAGCGTGGGTAGAGCCGCCGCTCAAAGTATCGTCCGGCGCGCTTGTCAAATACGCTCGCTTAGTCGCCTCGGCTTCCAAGGGAGCAGTCACGGATAGTTAGTAGATTGAATAGTTGAATCCAATCAAAAAAACCGCCAATTGGCGGTTTTTTGCTCTATAGAGAGCTGATTCAAGTTAGGAACGAAGCATCATTGCTTTCCGAAGAAAACCGATGGGTAAATGCGCAGCGAATTGAGGTTTCAGGCGGCATGTCAATCTAAGCGGACAGAATAGTCCTCTTTTCGGCAAATAGGCATTCACCCTCTGTGAAATTGATGAGTATTCTGTTATGAATGCGACATTATTGATCGGAGGATACGCAGTGGGATACTATGTGAACGTAGAGCCTGGCGTAAAGCTGTTTGTCGAGGATCTCAATCCCGGAGGCAGCAAAACGATCGTGTTTCTACACGGTTGGCCGTTAAGCCATAAACAGTTCGAATATCAATTTAATGTGCTGCCCGCGATGGGCTATCGGTGCATCGGCATTGACTGGAGAGGTTTTGGAGATTCTGATAAGCCCTACCATGGTTACAACTTAGAGCGTCTGTCGGATGATATTCGTGTAGTCGTCGATACACTGCAATTAAAAAATTTCGCGCTTGCGGGTCATTCTACCGGCGGCTCAATTGCAGTCAAATACGCGACTCGCCATGACGGTTATGGCTTATCCCGCCTTATCCTGATCGACGCCGCCGTGCCGACGGGATTTACGAAAGAGGGAGCGGCCAAATTTTTGGAGGAGTCATTAAACGATCGGCCTAAAATGTTACGGGAAGTCACCGATATGTTCTTTTTCCAGTACATTTCGCAGCCTTTTTCGGAATGGTTTCTCCAGTTGGGGCTGCAAGCGGCCGGATGGTCGACAGCCGCAATTATTCAAATGCTAAGCGAATTCAATCTTGAATCCGATCTGCCTCATGTTAAAGTTCCAACGCTCATCGTTCATGGCACACACGATAAAGTGATTCCGTTCTCGCAGGCGGAAGACATGCATCGAAAAATTAATAACTCGCAGCTTGTTCCGTTTTATTACAGCGGTCACGGTTCCTTCTACGATGAGCGTGATAAGCTTAACAAGGTATTGCAGCAATTTGTTTGATTGAAAAGCAGGTCACGAAATAATAAAATCCGAGATCAAATGGTCTCGGATATTTGCTTTAGTCGGATAATAATTGAGGAGCGCACTGGTAGTGAGAATGATTTTCAATTATAATGAGATATAGATTCAATGGATTGGCAACATTTTTTAATATCAGGAAGTGATTGGTTTGAATTGGAATGAACATTTATTGCTGTGGAACGAAGCCACTGTCAAGCTGCTGGACATTAGACGTCAGTCGATGACGCAAGAAGACGAGCTTCGCGGTTATATACTTCCCTCCAACGCTTTCCTGTGGGTGACGCGCGGACGCGGACGGGTAACGCTGGACGGGATTGGTTATTCTGTCGATGGCTTTCATTTGCTTCATGGCGCAAAGGGCATGAGTCTGGATATTATCTCATCAGGGGATTGCCTCGAATATGATCTCATTATGTACAAGGCTCTGTTAGCTTTTCCTGGCAACCGCTACTTGCATCGACTGTTGAAACGCAACAGTCCTTTTCGCATTCAATATGGATTCACGCCTCGTGCTCCGCTTGCCCTTCATTCCAAATTCGAGATGATGGAACAAAGCTGGCACAAGCTTACGCTGTTGGACAAGCTGCATGCCAAAGGTGTTCTTTATCAATTTGTACATGAATTGCTTAGTCAGATGGCTAGTCAGGAGCTTGGGGAGACGCGTGCTGATCTTGTGTCCCAAGCTACACGCTACATAGAGACCAGCTATTCGGAGGCCATTACGGTTGAGGGACTGGCCGAGCTGCTTGGGTGCAGCTCCAGCTATTTGTCACGGTTGTTCAAGAAGCAGCTAGGAACAACTCCGAATGAATATTTGATCAACGTTCGTATCGGACACGCCTGCAGGCTTTTGTCAGAGACGAAGGCGCCACTGCAAGAGATTGCGTCGAGCATCGGCTATTTGGATGTTTACTATTTCAGCCGTGTGTTTAAAAAACAAACGGGCTTGCCGCCGCTGCGTTTTAGAACAATGGCAGCAGAGAAACGGGTTCAGAAAAGTCCATTTAATTGTTCAGAAGAAGCTATTGTCCCTCGCAAAGGCCGTCTCTATAATGAAAATGATTCTCATTATAAAGAAGAGGGAGATTTAATGATGTACAAAGATTTTAAACTGTCAGTAGGTGCAGTGATGCTGCTTTGCATGACTTTGTTATTCAGTGGCTGCGGAGCTCCCGCAGGTCCCAACGAACCATCCGCTACGGCTGGCTCTCCAGCAGCAACTGTCACACAGGAGAAACAACAGACTACACTGGTGAAGCATATGATGGGAGAGAGCAAGATTCCTAGCAACCCGCAGCGCATAGCGGTGAACGGGCTCGAAGATATTATGCTGGCGCTTGATGCTCCGATCGTTCATGCCCAATCTATGAAGGGGCAATACTTGTACGATACTTTGCAAGAAAAAAACATTCCATCTGTCTACACGCCAGGCAGTATAAATTATGAGTCCATTCTCGAATCTAAACCTGATTTGATCATTGCCAATCTTTTGGCCACGGATACAGAATCGTATGAGAAGTTAAGCAAAATTGCCCCAACGATCGTCTATGATCGCAGCGATTGGAAGACGTCCATGGCTGCTATCAGTAAGGCAATTAACCGTGAAGAGAAAGCTCAGTCTATCATTCATGACTACGAGGAAAAATTGCGCAAGGCTAAAGAGGCTATTGTTGCAAAAATAGGGGCAGATCGAACATTGGCTTATATTCGTCCATCGAAGTCGGATGTTCAACTATTTTTCCCGGCATTCTCCTATACAAGCATTGCTTACGAAGATTTAGGATTGACGCTTGAACCGATGCTTGCAGAGTTGCGGAATAAAGAGGAAGAAGGCGCTTGGGGAATAGAAGCATCGCTTGAAAAACTGCCTGAATTGACTGCCGATTATTTATTTGTCACGGTAGGCGGCTCGTTTGATTCTGAAGATGAGGCGGAAGCTGCTTTAAAAGAAATGAATGAAGTGGAAGATCTGAATGTATGGAAGTCCATTCCTGCAGTTAAGCAAGGACATGCGTATAAGATGTCAGCCAGACATTGGATGCTAAACGGACCTACTGCAGACAGTATGAAGATCGATGATGTACTCGCTGCCTTCGATTTGCAGTAATAAGCACAATTCATAGAAAAAGGGGAGGCAGGTTTGCTTCCCCTTATTTGTATTTTCCGGATCAAACATAAAAATCAGTGCTTGAATGAAAAGGAGAAAACAGAGAGGGGCTGAGGGATTCTGGAGAAACGGCAGTGGTCGTTTATAAAGCCAGATTCCTACCGCAAACTTCTATGAAGCTGCAAATATAATTTCTGTTGACTGGAGAACAAATGTTCTATACAATAAATGGTAATTGAGTGAAGCGGAGGGGAATGAGTGAGCGAGGCAGTGAAGCCATTGAAGCGATTTTGGAGTCTAGTAGAGGATGCACCTGTTCTTGACCTTAAAGATTCGAATGCAAGCATTGGCGAATGGCGAGGCGTTAAAGCGTTAAAGTTTGTAAAGGCTGGTACGGCCGCCTTTATTAACGAGCCGTTTCACTTGCAAGCTTTTCGTCTGCAAGCTTATGTGGCGATACCGGAACCGGTAGGGTTTATCGGGTTGATTTTCGGAGCGCGCGATGATTCCAATTACGAATTAATTTATTTATCGCCTGGAGACAGCAGCGACAACGGAGAAATTCAATATGATCCGGTCATGAACGGGTCGACCACTTGGCAAATCTATAACGGCCCCCGCTACTTAGCTTATACGCCTTATCAAGTTGGCGAGTGGGTTAAGCTTACGATTGATGTAGGCCAACAATCCGCCAAAGTGTATATCGGCGAGGATACCGAGACTCCCCGGCTGACGATTTCCAAGCTGCAGCATGGGGAGGTTTATGGAAAAATTGGCGTTTGGGGTTATTTGCCGGGGTACGTTCGCGATCTAACCATTGAGGAAATTTCGAGCGATTCACAGCCGATTGAGACTGTTAGCAAAAAAGGATACATAAATGAGTGGCGTGTATCTGAACCTTATCACTCTAATTCGCAGCCAGAGGAATGGAAGTGGATGGAGGCGGTAACCGAGGAGAACGGCACTTTAAATATAAACCAGCTTTATTCATCGGAGAAGGATAAGGCGGTGCAAATAAAAAGCTTTCTGACGTTGCCGGAGGAAACATACTCTATTATTTCCTTCGGGTACAGCGACGAGCTGCGGCTGTGGATCAACGGAGAGGAGGTATACCACGGCGTCTGGATGTGGGACCCGCCGCAAAATGATGGACGAATACTACCGAATCATCATATGGTACCAGTCGTTTGGAAAGCCGGACTTAATACGATTCGGGCAGAATTAATAAGCAAAGAAACGGTTTTTGGGTGGGGAGGCGCTTTGAAACCCGGTATTTAGCTGTTAACGGATATGTGTTCGAAGCTTAATTAGTTCCTGTATAAAGTAATCAAGCTGCTTTTGCGTAGATTCTAATTGTTGAGACGGATTGCTTTGGAAATATGATCTTTGATCACTTTGGATTTTCTGGATTTCCAGCGATTCTAAGGCAAGACCGGCAGCCACTGCAGCTATACCGTCTCCCAGCGTAGCGATAGACGCCCCGATAAAAGCGAGTCTGGCAATTTGAATATCGGCGAGTTCGAAGTCAGTTTGGTTTGGGTCCATCACGGTTCCCCTTTCTGCATGGAGAATTGCTCTAACGCATTATATGCAATCTAGGCTGGTGCGGTGAAGAAGCCGCGGTATGATCAATAACGTCCTAATGGACCTATCTTGAATTAATGAGGGAGAGTGTTCGAAGTGAGTGCAAATCAAGAGGTAACGACTTTTATCGATAACCTGAATCAGCCTTGGCAAGTTGAAGTATGCAACCGGCTTCGCAGCCTGGTGCATGAAGCGATTCCGGATGTAGCGGAACGCATTCAATATAAAAAGCCTCATTTCTTGAAAAACGGTCATTACGCCGCTGTCATTAGTCCGTCCAAAGATGCTATCGCTTTTATGATTATGAATGCAAACGATATAGAGGCGCCGAAAGATCAATTCGAGGGTCCGCCGGAGAGGAAATGGATCAAAATTCGTGAAAACCATACGCCTGATTATGAATTGCTGTCCCGACTGCTTATCCAAGCTTCGAGTACGCTTTAATGCTTGAATGGAATTGTATATTTTAGCGAAACAAGAGGCGGCCAAGGCTGCCTCTTGTTTCGTTATTCGGAGATCATTGTGACTGTAATTGACAAAAAACCGTCTGGACGGTATAGTTAATTATTAGCTCAAGTTAGAGATAAAAAATGAAGAAAAGTGAATAGGAGGGAACGGTTGTTTTGAATGCTTACTTGATTCTTGCCGCAGCGATTGTTGCCGAAGTTTTTGGAAGCTCGATGATGAAATTATCCAATGGATTTAAACGACTGTTTCCGACAATTGGCATGATTGTCGGCTTGAGCATTGCCTTTCTCAGTCTTTCGTTTGCGCTCCGCAGCATCCCGTTAGGGACAGCTTACGCGATATGGTCAGGCGTCGGCACTGCGCTGACCGCCTTAATCGGCATTTTTGTATATAAAGAAAAAGTGAGTGCCATTAAAGTATTAGGACTTATCATGATCATTGCTGGAGTAGCGGTTATGAAGCTTGCAGCTGGTTAAGGGAGGGGCACTGGTATGAAAAAAGGGTTTTTGTTATTAGCGTTTGCCATCGTATTTGAAGTTTTCGGAACGACGATGTTAAAGCTGAGCGACGGCTTTACAAACTGGCTTCCAGTAGTGGGACTCGTTATCGGCATGGGAATGGCTTTCTATTTAATGACATTAAGTTTGCGCTATCTTGCGTTAAGCTTGGCTTATGCGATTTGGTCGGGAGTGGGCACGGCTTTAACGGCTATTGTCGGCATTGCGATATGGAACGAGCCGTTTGGCTTCGCTACAGGTGTGGGTCTATTGCTTATTATAGGAGGAGTCGTTTGTTTGAATGTATCAAGCGGTTCGCAAACGGAGGCTTCTTCGTCGAAAGGATAAAAACCGGAAGGAGGAAGCGGGGATGAGAAGCAATTCAAAGATGAAAGAGGTATTGGCAGCAACGGCATCGATCATCGAACAGCAGGGCATGGACAAAGTAACGCTGGAAGCGGTGGCCAAGCAAGCCGGAATGAGCAAAGGAGGATTGCTGCACCATTTTCCGAACAAAGAAGCGCTGATTAAAGGGATGATCGACGAATGCACGAGTCTCTTCTTGGAGGATGTTCATCGCAGAGCGGAAGAGTCGCCGCAAGCGGCAGGCAAGTGGCATCGCGCATACTTAGAGTCGGCTATTAACGATAAAGTATCGAATGGCCTGATCGTCGCTTATACGGCTTCCTTATTCTCCAATCCGGAATTTATCGTTCAGTTGGACCATGTATTAAAAGAGCTGCATCTCAAGATGGAAGAGGATAAGCTGGACCCGATTGCATCGGCAATGTTTAGAATGGCCGTTGACGGATTATGGTATTCGGAGATTTTCAATGTCGGGAAGCTGAAGCCGGATTTGAAACATCAACTAATCGAACAATTGAACGGGATGTTGGCAGGGCGTTCATGACGCTTCTAAAAAACGACTCCGAAAGCCGGCTGCAGATAGATAAGCAGATGGCTTTCGGAGTCGTTTTTTTATTTTCAGCAACGATTGTAATCACAGCAGCTATGGCTGCTCAAAGTGACAAGAATGTAACGTTGCACGCATGGTTTGTCATCCCAATCAAACGACTCTCCCTGAACAATAACGTACAATGAGCCTGTACGAACGACATCTGACTCATTCACAGATTCAACTTCAAGGGAGAGGATTAATAATGAACAAAAATAAGAAAAACAGCCGCCGCACATATGGCCTTATGGCCGCACTCTTGGCGTTAAGCCTTGCCGGTGAACCGATCAATGCGTACGCGCAGCTTCAGCCAGCATCCGATTCGCTTACTTCCGTGAACACGTCCGCGACGATATCAAGCAGCAACTCCGCGAAAGCTATTGTCAGTGGACCTCGAGAGGCAAAGGAGGTTGCGGCGTTTCTTGACGCTTTCTTTGCGCAGGATGCCGTTAAGCAAAAAGCCGGAGCCGTATCGATATCTGTCGTCCGAGACGGAAAAGTGCTTGCCTCCAAAGGCTATGGCGTCGTCGATCAAACCTCGAAAACGCCTGTAGACGCAAGCCGCACCGCCTTCCGGGTCGCCTCCGTCTCCAAAGTATTTACGGCGGCCGCCGCTATGCAGCTTGTCGAACAAGGGAAGATTTCGCTTCAAGACAATGTGGAACAATATTTGGACGGCTATAAAATAACGAATCCTTTCGATAAGCCCGTTACGATCGAACAACTGCTTACACATACGACAGGCTTCGAGTCGGTTCAGCCTTCGGACGCCAGCTATGTATTCGATCCTTCGATTAAGCCAGGCACGTTGAAAGATAGCATTTTCGATGCGTTCCCTAAAGTTATACGCGAACCTGGAACATCTTATATGTATGATAACTTCGCAACGAAGCTGCTTGGCTATATCATCCAGCAAGCAAGCGGGGAGCCCTTCGGAAGCTATGTGCAGAAGCATATTTTCGAGCCTCTTGGCATGACATCCAGCAGCTTTACGCTGACGGAGGAACTGGCTAAACGGATGGCGACCTCCTACGACCCGGCGAACGAAACTATACCGCAATACGATTTGTCGCCGCGCGTATGGCCGGAGGGCAGCATGGTATCGACAGCTTCCGATATGGCTCTGTTTATGAACGTTTTCCTGAACAATGGTCGCACGGCTGACGGCAAAATCATTCTTTCGCCAGAATCGGTGAAGGCGATGTCTACCTATGAAGTGGCGATCCACCCGGCATTCCCGGATATGACTTACGGCTTTGAATCGCCGGTCGTTCCAGCTAAAACAAATGGCGAGAACGTGATCTCCAAAGGCGGCGACATTATTGGCTTCAGCTCGCTCTTGTGGCTGCTGCCGGATCGCCAAACCGGCGTCTTCGTCTCGTACAATGCCAACTCGGATTTGCGCAACGATCTGTTTGCCGCCTTCATGGATCATTATTATCCGGGCCATCAGGTGACCTATGAACAGAAAGGCTTTAAGCCGCAATCGAAAGAGCAGCTCGCCAAGTTCGAAGGGCTGTACTCCGATCTGAGGATCAAGTTTCTGACCAGAATTGAAGCTTCTGGCGATGGCCTCTTGACCGTGAGCGATGTGACCAGCCGCAATCAGTTGAAGCAGGTGGGCGAGCTGTTGTTCGTTGACGAGCAAGGGAATCCACTTGCTTTCAAACAAGATGCTAGTGGCCGTATCACCGATTTAAAATACTTGAATTTGTTTAGCTACGCAGTCAAATTACAAGAGACGGAGGCGAGCTTCCCGGATGTAACTGCCGATCATCCTTATGCCTCCTACATTTTCGCGCTGAAGACACTCGGTTTGCTGCCGGACGATCCGGCAAAGCCGTTCCAGCCTGAGCAAGCTGTCACCCGCGGTGCCTTTGTACATGCCTTTAACGCACTATGGGGCATTCAAGCGTCTGTAAATCCGCCATCGTTCAAAGACATTGACGGTTCGCTGTACCGGGGAGATATTCAAGCCGCTTTCGAGTCTGGATTGCTAATGGGAATAGGAGAAGAATTGTTCGAGCCGGACCGGCCGATCCTCCGAGAAGAAGCAGCTGCTATCGCATTCCGCTTGCTGGCAGGAAATGAGATTAAGTTGCCGAATGCCACAGCAGCGCTTGCGCCGGGCACGTCGGAATGGGCTGTCGAGGCGGTCAGCTCCGCTGTAAGCTGGAAGCTTCATGGGCCGGAAGTAACCGAATCGAACGGCAAGATCGAATACGGCTCGCAGCGGGCACTTAACAAACAGGAGCTGGCGGCGCTCTTGTACTCGATGCTGCTGCCTAATGAATAGAGCCGCCAGAGACGAGGAAGCCACGCAAGTGGTTTCCTTGTTTTATTTTGTCATACAAATCACCGATAATATAAGGAATAGACCGTTGCAAAATGGCAGTTGGGGAAGGAGCTTGACCTTTATGGAAATGAACATTTTTATTATTGAAGACGACACCGCCATCTTTCGCTCCTTGAAGGAACGATTGGAGCAGTGGTCGTTTCATGTCTCGGGACCGGATCTGTTTGACGATGTGATGGGCCCGTTTATTGCCGCTCAGCCTCAGTTGGTTATTATCGATATCCAGCTTCCGAAGTATGACGGTTTTCACTGGTGCCGCGAAATTCGGGCCGTATCGAAAGTGCCGATTCTGTTCCTATCCTCGCGCGATCATCCTTTGGATATGGTCATGGCGATGAATATGGGGGCCGACGATTACATTCAGAAGCCGTTTCATATCGATGTGTTAATGGCCCGGATTCAGGCGATCCTTCGCAGGACTTATGCATACGGAGACGATTCGGCCGAGCTGATCGAATGGAACGGCTCGATCCTCGATATGAAACGCGGTTTGATTCGCAAGGACGGGCAGGAAGTGATGCTGACGAAAAATGAATTTTTTATACTCGTAGTACTCGTTCAGGCTAAGGATACAGTAATATCGCGGAATGACTTGATTCGCAAGCTGTGGGATGACGAGCGCTTCGTTAATGACAATACGTTGACTGCGAACATTACGCGTCTGCGCCAAAAGCTGACGGCCCTCCATTTGGAGGAGGCAATCGTAACGAAGAAAGGACTCGGCTACATGGCCGTTACGCTATAAGGAGGAAATGACTTGCTGCTCCGTTTTTTGGCTGACAGAATCAGCTGGATACTATTTTTCCTGTTTTCTTTGCTTTTCGTAGATTTGTTAATTTGGCTTGATAACGGCATTGCAGTCCAAACGGAGTCGCTGCTTTATTTGAACGTGCTGCTTCTGGTATCGATGATCGTCTTTCTTGGCTGGCGATTTCGAGTCGAAACGAGCTATGCGCGGTCTCTCGCTCAATTGGCAGACGACATTTCGGAAGATTGGATGGACGCGCTGCCGACTTCCCGCTTTCATCACGACGCGGCAACCGACCAGCTGCTGCTGGCGGCTGGAGAATTGCATCGGCAAAAGCTTGCGGACAGCCGCAATGCGCAAATGGTGGAGCAGGACTATGTGGCTGCCTGGGTGCATGAAGTAAAGGCGCCGCTGACGGCGATGAAACTAACGATTGATGCAAATAGAAGCGACCCGGTTATCCGTACGATCGAATCGGACTGGCTGCGAATTCATCTGTTGATCGACCAGCAGCTTTATATTTCCAGACTGCCGACGCTGGAGGCGGATTTTGTGCTCGAGAAAGCGGGCATTCAACAACTGGTCGCTATGGAAGTGCGAGAGATAGCCTCTTGGTGTATGGAAAAAAATATAGCTGTCGAATTCGAAGGCGAAGAAGCGTACGTCTTAACGGATCGCAAGTGGTGCCGATTCATCGTTCGGCAATTGCTGACAAATGCGGTCAAATACAGCCCGGAGGGGTCTGAGATTGTATTGACGACAGATGTCTCGCCGGACGGCCATGTGCGCATCACGATGAGAGATGAAGGTCCGGGTATGGCCGATCATGACTTGCCGCGCATTTTCGATAAAGGATTTACCGGCGACAACGGCAGGCTGCAAAATGCCGCTACCGGACTCGGACTGTATTTGGCGCAGACGGTGGCAAGCAAGATCGGAATTCACTTAGCGGTACGGTCCGAGCTGCATAAAGGAACGGAAATGGACATGATCTTCACCGCCCGCAATGCGTTCGAAGATATTCAAGCAAGACGATTGCCATCATGACAATAATGTCACTTTAGATCTCCCGCTTGTCATCTGTTGCGAGCGACGGGCATGATCGGATTCTCTAAAATGAAGATAGATTAGAGCGGGAGGCTATTACACATGAATACAAATGACTGGCAACAAACTGTGCTGCATGCGCAGCAAGTCCGTAAATCGTACGGATATAGAGGAAATGTTCAACAGGTGCTGAAGGGCATCGACCTGCGCGTCATGGAAGGCGAATTCGTCGGGATTATGGGACCTTCCGGGTCTGGGAAATCTACATTAATTAACGTGCTGGCGACGATCGATAAAGCGACGGAAGGAAAAATCGTAGTCGAAAATGCGGATATTTCGGCCATGAAGAACGCTGAATTAGCGAAATTCCGGCGGGACAGGCTCGGCTTCATTTTTCAGGATTATAATTTGCTGGACACGCTGACGGTGAAAGAAAACGTGATGCTGCCTGTTTCGCTTGGCAAGTCGAACAGGTCGGAGGCAGAGGCCGCTTTTCAGGAGATTGCTTCGCATCTCGGCATTTTGGAAATTGCTCATAAGAATCCGAGTGAGATTTCCGGCGGCCAGCGGCAGCGAACATCCGCAGCGCGGGCGTTGATTCATAAGCCTGCTATCGTATTTGCGGACGAACCGACAGGCGCGCTTGATTCGAAGGCGGCTTCCGCGATGCTTGGCAAGATGGAGGAATTGAACCAACAGCATCGTATTACAATTATGATGGTGACGCACGATCCGGTCGCCTCGAGCTACTGCAGCCGCGTCGTCTTTTTAAAGGACGGCATGCTGTATTCCGAGCTGTACCGCGGCAGCAAAACGCGGCAAGCTTTTTTCAAAGAGATTATGAATGTGCAGGCCGTGCTCGGAGGTGACCACGTTGACGTTATTTGAGCTGGTCATTCGCAGTATGCGAAAAAATATAAAGCAATACTACCTATACTTTTTCGCGCTTATGATGAGCGCAACCCTTTACTTCATATTTGCTGCGCTGCAGAACGATACGACCATTCTGACGGCGACTTTCGGGGACGTTCAATTCGCATCGCTGTTCAAAGCGTCGGGCATTTTGCTCCTAGCGATTGCCGCGATCTTCATGCTCTATGCAAACAGCATTTTTCTGAAACGGAGAAGCAGAGAAATCGGCCTGTATCAGCTCATCGGCTTGACGCGGAACAAAGTGGTGCTGCTGCTACTTACCGAGACAATTATGCTTGGACTGGGAGCGCTGCTGTTAGGAATTGGCGTCGGCGCGCTGATGTCGCGGCTGTTCTTGCTTATTCTGATGAAGCTGATCGGTATTCAAGGCGTCTTTTCGCTCAGCTTCTCCACAGAGGCTGCCATCCAGACTGCCTATGTATTTGCTGCGCTCATTGGTCTTACGATCATTCAAATGGTGTTCAAAGTATTCCGCACGACGCTGCTCGATCTGTTCAGAGCGGAACGCGAAACGGATCATTCGAAACGTCCGAACCAGGTACTGTCCGCGGTGACGGGGCTGCTAGGCATGGCATTGATTGCGAACGGATACTGGTTTTCCGGCAACCTGTTCGGCGACGGGCTGCTTACGCAAATTATGATCATTCTCTTCTCAACCATATTGGGTACCTATTTGCTGTTCCGCGTTACGATTGGCTGGCTGTTCTATCTGTATAGACGGCGCAAAAACGGCCAGCTCGGATTAAAAAACAGCTTGTCGCTGGCTCCGATCATGCACCGTTTTAAGGCGAGCGCCAATTCGCTAACACTCATTACCATCCTGTCCGCCATGACGCTGACGATGGTTGCCGTTGCCTATTCGCTTTATTATTCGACGGAGAGCGAGTCGCGGGCGATGCTGCCGTATGATTTTATTTTTGAAAATAACGAGCAAGAGGCGGCAGCTTTCCGCTCCGATCTGAAGCAGGCGGGAATTGCTTTTCAGCAAGAGCCGTTTGAAGCGGTATGGTTGAAAGCCGGCTTCGGCAAAGGAAAAGAGGAGAGACGCGGCAGCCTATTGCTGCTTCCAGCGGAACAGCTGCAGAAGAGCGGCGCCGAGGTTGCCGTGCCGCAGCAAGGCGAAGCCATTTGGTATAAAGGGCAGAAAAATGCGCTGGAGAAGGAAATGGACATGACTGCACTGCCGTTAGCGGCCGAGTGGAACGAAGGGGGATCTCCTCTTCATCTCCAAGTCGTGAAAATCGTAGATCGCTACGCGATGAATTACAGCTTGAAGGGACGCCAACTGGTTGTGTCG
Source organism: Paenibacillus sp. NPDC058071 (assembly GCF_042885235.1). Lineage (NCBI taxonomy): Bacteria > Bacillati > Bacillota > Bacilli > Caryophanales > Paenibacillaceae > Paenibacillus > Paenibacillus sp. NPDC058071. Next base: position 588,666 of record NZ_JBHVSK010000001.1, on the reverse strand, counting down.
GCAGCGACGCTGCAAAGCATTCGCAGCGAGCTGACTCCAGATTATGAGCATGAAATCGTCGTTATTAGCGCGTACCGAATTGCGGAGAAGAGCAATTACGCAGCGGCATCCCGTTTATATGCCAAGTATGAAGAAGCTGAATCATCCAATCCTGACTACTACACGTATGCCCAAGCATCGCTGCAAAAGTTCGGATTGATCATTTTCACAGCAGGCTTTCTCGGCCTTATTTTCCTAATCGCAACAGGCAGCATCTTGTATTTCAAGCAGATGACGGAGGCGGAGCAGGAGAGAAAGAGCTATACGATTTTGCGTCAGCTCGGATTTGGCGAAAGAGAAATAATGGGCGGCATTCTCCGAAAGCAGCTATTCGTGTTCGCGATTCCGCTGGCAATCGGGCTTGTCCATTCCATCTTCGCGATCAAGACAGCCACCGCGCTGACGTTGTCGGATATTACTTTTCCGGCAGCTGTCGCAATGGCCGTCTATACGCTTGTTTATTTCTTATTTGCGGCTCTCACCGTAGGCTATTATCGAAAAATTGTAAGGGCAGCATTATAACCGCTTTGCGTAAAAAGGGTCGAGGGAGAATATCCTTCGGCTCTTTTTCCTATGTTGAGACCAAAACGGATGTGGTATTTATACTTTTTATATATTATAATATAAAATATATCTTAAAAGGAGAGGTAATCATTTTGCTAAACGAACAAACAGAGATGACAGACATGACGATAATCGGCGGAGGGCCGGCAGGGATGTTTGCCGCTTTTTATGCGGGAATGCGTCAAGCAAGCGTGAAAATCATTGACAGCATGCCGCAGCTTGGCGGACAGCCGATCGCACTTTATCCGGAAAAATATATTTATGATGTAGCCGGTTTTCCTAAAGTGACAGCGGCTCAGCTTATTCAAAATTTAGAGGAGCAAATGCAGCTGTTCCCAGTAGATATATGCTTAGACGAAAAGGTCCAACAGGTCGTGAAAAAGGGCGAGCGCCATTTCGAAATTGTGACCGATAAAGCGGTTCACTATAGCAAGTCGGTCATTGTAACGGCGGGAGTAGGGGCGTTCGAGCCGCGGCGTTTGGAGCTGCCGGATTCCGAACGGTATGAAGGGGTTAACCTGCATTATTTTGTGAACGATCTTAAGCAATTTGCCGATCAGCGTGTCATTATCAATGGCGGCGGCGATTCTGCGGTTGATTGGGCGCTTATGCTTGAGCCGATTGCGAAAGAGGTCACTCTCATACATAGGAGAGACAAGTTTCGCGCGCATGAGCACAGTGTAAATAAGCTGATGGCATCCAAAGTAAACGTCATCACACCGGCTGAAATTACCGGGTTGCATGGCGATGAGCGAATTGAAGAGATTACCATTACTTCGGCCAAAACAGGAGAATCGACGGTTATTTCCTGCGACGCTCTTATTGTAAACTTTGGTTTTGTTTCTTCTCTCGGACCGATTGCGGAATGGGGGATTGACGTTCAAAAAGGCTCCATCGTTGTCGATACCCGCATGGAAACGAGCATCCCCGGCATTTTCGCAGCGGGCGATATTACCGCTTATCCAGGGAAAGTGAAATTGATCGCCGTTGGCTTTGGTGAAGCGCCTACCGCTATTAATAATGCAAAAGTGTATATCGACCCAACGGCAAAATTATCGCCCGGCCACAGCAGCAATATGACGCTGTGATGGATGAAACGGTGAATTTTCCTAACTTGAAATAAGGAGTGATTGAAATGATCGCAATCAGCCAAGAAGCTCGAACGAAGATTCATCAGATGATTCTCGAGCATGATGCCCATGATGCTGCCAATCTCTTTCTGCGCGTTGGAATTACCGACGGGGGATGCAGCGGCCTATCGTACAACATTAAACTAGACGATGAAGTGACGGACGAGGATGAAGTACGGCATGACGGGCGGTTTGACGTTGTATGGGACAAACGGAGCGAGCCCTTTCTGGAAGGGATAACGATTGGTTATAAAAATCAAGGGATGACCGGCGGCTTTACGATTGACAATCCGAATGCGAGAACGACATGCGGCTGCGGAGCGAGCTTCAGAACGGCGACCTTCAAAGGGGAAAGAAAGAAGTGCGATTGATGCTGGGCTGGTGAGTAAGGGAAAGATTTATGTATGGCTGCACGAGGTTTGACTGTCGAAGTGTGACCGAGCACCGCATGCCGCGATGGCACCGCGCGCCGGGAGGCGCGCGTGGTGCGGTCAAGAACCCTCACCTGGCACAGTGAAGCGCTAGGATTGCGATTTGTAATTTTTTATAGAGTACGTACATCGCTGTCCGCCGTCCGCCAGGCATTCCAATCGCTTAACTTCGGCGTCACCGAGCAGTGCTTTAAACATTTTTAACTCGCATTGGCAAACGTTTTTGAACTTCGTAGCCACATGTTCGATGGGACAATTATGTTCCATCAAAACAAATTCGTCGTCGCTAATCCGTTCCAGTTCAACCATATAGCCGTTTTCATTCTGGATATGGGCAAGCGTTTCTACGCGCTCGGCGATATCTTTTTCCTTCATGCTTTCGTCGTACTTTTGAATCATTTTATTTTTGCGGCTTTCAAAAAGCTTATCGACCGCTTCCTGTCCGTAGAGCTCTTCGATTTCATTCAGCAGCTCAATCGTTAGCGAGTGATAGTTTTTTGGAAAAAAACCGCCGGCTTGTTCTGACAGAAAGTAGACCGTCGTCGGTCTACCTAAGGCCTGCCTGACCATTTTTGAAGCAATCAGACTGTCTCGTTCGAGGGCTTGTATATGTCGCCGAACAGCCATGATGGTAATTCCAAGCTCGTCGGTTAAATCTTTGGTGCTCATGTCTCCTTTTGTTTTAAGGAGATGGAGTATCAATTCCCTGGTTGGCAGCTGTTGTACCAGATCCGGGCTAGTCATTATGATCACCTCCTGTAAAGTGGTTTTGTAATCCTATCTTTATTACTCCGTTGAGTTTGAGAATATTAAAGTTGTTCCATACGACTATCATACCATGTTCCTAGAAGTACGTGAATTGGACAGAGGCGCGAAGCTCAGATGATGCTGCGCGCAACTGTCAGTATTGAATATGAGCAGCAGAAAAAGGAGGGGTAGAAGGATGGCATTTATTATTACGGAACCTTGTATTAACGAAAAGGCGGCGGATTGCGTAAGCGTGTGTCCGGTCGATTGCATCGAAGAGGGAGACGATCAATACTTTATCGACCCCGATCTATGCATTGAATGCGGAGCCTGCGAGGCGGCTTGTCCTGTCGGAGCGGTTTACTACGATGAAGATTTGCCCGAGCACTATTTACCTTATAAGGATAAAGCAGCGGCGTTCTTTGGAGCGTAATAGATGGATGAAACGACTTGTTGGAGAAGCAGCAGAAGCTCTATAATGGGAGGAGCGATTAACTTTTGATTTTGAAAAAGAGGTAAATGACCATGACGACCATACCTTCGCATAATCCGAACGATCCTCGTGTTATCCGAACGCGTCAGCTGATATTAGATGCTTTTATGTATATGTTGAACAAAAAAGATTTTAATTCCATAACGATCAGCGATGTAACGAAAGAAGCGACGATAAACCGGGCCACCTTTTATTCTCATTTTCCAGATAAATTTGGTCTTCTGCATGCGTTATTGTCTGATGCGTTTATGGATTACGTGCATAGAAGAGTGCCTGAAGATGCGGTTTTGACGGAAGAAACGGTACAAAATTTGATCCAGTCCTTATGCGACTATCACGAATCGTCAAGCAAGCAATGTGTAAGGAACTACGATTCCGTTGCCCCGTTAGTGGAGAAGAATGTGATTGCCGAACTAGAGAAATTTGTTTTTCAGCTACTATCTAAAACCTGCACGCAAGAAGACGGCAGAAGTTTAGAGCAAGCGGCAACAATCATTAGCTGGTCCATTTACGGGATAACTTATCGCTGGTTTATTAAGGGCAAAATCGAAACAGCCGTTGAATTATCCCATAATATCGCCCCCTTATTTTCATTGTGGATCGTTACCGAAACGAATTGATAAGCGGCAATAGAAGAAGCCAACAGGTTATGTACGCCTGTTGGCTTCTTCTATTTGCTTGCTGCTCAACGGTAATTAAACAACATATACAGGGACTTGTGCGTTATGCGACAAATTGAACATATTGATGGTTGATGTGCCTTGAGGCAGGCTGTAAGATTACACCTGTAACATAACAAACAGATGTTGTTTAAGGAGGAGTTACAGTGAGTACAACTTATAAACCTGTGCATCAGGTTCCAAGTGTTTTCCATAAAAAGATAGGTGAAATTATCGTTACGGTATTATCGGATGGGAATGCGGAATTAGGTTTGGATGTCTTTTATGAACTAGACAAGGGAGAGGCCGTTAAAATTTTGCGAGAGCATCTTCAGACGGTTCCTGCACACATGAATACGAATGCATTTGTGGTGAACAACAATGGTCATATTACGTTAATTGATACAGGTTTGGGGCAAAGCATGGGGCCGGCCGCTGGCCGCTTGCTGGATCATTTGGCAGCCGCGGGCTATTCGCCTAGCGATGTCGATTCCGTTCTTTTAACCCATATGCATCCGGATCATATCAACGGTTTGATCTTGGCGGACGGAACGAAAGCTTTTCCAAACGCAGAGGTCATCGTTCATGAAAAGGAATATGAGTTTTGGATGAATGGCAGCGCGGAAGAGCATTTGCCGGATGACTGGAAAATGATCGTTAATATGGTTCAAACGGCAATGGAGCCCTATAAAGATACAGCTGTGAAATTCACAGATTCTGTTGATCTTCCTGGGATAACGGCAATCGAGGCTCATGGACATACGCCCGGTCATACGGCTTTTCTTATTGAATCGGATGGCGACCGGCTATTAATCTGGGGCGATATTATACAGAGTCCAGCTATCCAGCTGTCGAGACCTGAATTGAAGATCGCGATGGATATCGATTCTGAACAGGCTTTAGTTTCGCGTCTAAAATTGCTTGATTTTGCGGTGCAAGAGAGAGTTAGAGTGGCGGGCATGCACTTGGACTTCCCGGCTTTCGGATACGTGAAAAAAGAAGGTAATCGCTATGTTTACGTGCAAGAGCAGTGGAGAGCAAACGACATTTAATGGTTTAAGGAGGAATTACAGTGAGCACAACTTATAAACCAGCACTTCAGGTCCCAAGTGTTTTTCATAAAAAGATAGGTGAGATTATCGTTACGGTATTATCGGATGGAAATACGGAACTTGGTTTGGATACCTTTTATGAGCTAGAAAAGGATGAACTCGTTAATATTTTACGAGAACATCTTCAGAAGGTTCCGGTACACATGAATACGAATGCATTTATTGTGAACAACAATGGTCATATTACTTTAATTGATACGGGGTTCGGGCAAAGCTTCGGGCCAGCCGGAGGGCGCTTGCTAGATAATCTGGTGGCCGCCGGTTATTCCGCCAGCGATGTAGACTCCGTACTTTTAACCCACATGCATCCGGATCATATCAATGGTTTGATCTTGGCGGACGGAACGAAAGCTTTTCCAAACGCACAGGTCATCGTTCATGAAAAGGAATATGAGTTTTGGATGAATGATAGCGCTGAAGAGCAGTTGTCCGATGAATGGAAAATGATCGTTAAAATGGTTCAATCGGCAATGGAGCCTTACAAAGATACAGTGAAGAAATTCTCCGATACCGTTGGCCTTGCGGGGATAACGGCAATTGAAGCCCATGGACATACGCCCGGTCATACGGCTTACCTCATTGAATCGGAAGGCGACCGGCTTTTAATCTGGGGGGATATTATTCAGGTTCCTGCTATCCAGCTGACTAAACCAGAATTGAAGTTCGTTATGGATGTCGATTCCGAGCAGGCTGTGATTTCACGTCTCAAATTGCTTAATTTTGCGGTGCAAGAGGGAATTAGAGTGGCGGGCATGCATTTGGACTTCCCGGCTTTCGGATATGTGAAAAAAGAAGGTAATCGTTATATTTTGGTGCAGGAGCAGTGGAGAGCGAACGATATTTAAAAGTTTGAATCCGATGCGAATGAGGCGGAGGTTTCTGGCTAAACGATTATGTTAATTCTTTTAGCAGTAGCTGACAGGTGAGTGCTTGAAGCCGTCTTGCTGCTGGCCCCCAAGCAGGAAACCAGAAGACGCCGGAATCCCACCGGGTCTTCTGGTTTTTTTCATAAGAGCAAACACCCATCACTTCCGAATAAACGTAATCTCATCGTTTACACTATCAATAATGAGTTCCTTCCCATCCAAATACCAGGTATCGTTCTCCGCCATATAGAAAGTAATCCCGCCAATCTCGTAGTGGATACTCATCCGTTGATGGTCCGCTTTCATAATGCCAAAAGCAAAGGCGTCACTCCCGCCGCCGCTGTACCGCACAAAAATTCGAATAAAATCCCCGTTTTTGAAATCCCAATCCGCAATAAAACGACTCAACGCCGCATCAGTTACTGTAAGCTTCATATGAAGGCCTCCTTTACGCAATACCTGCTGTTCTATTATATTTTATATATATTAAATATAAATGTATATAAATTATGATAAAATGCTTCCATTTTGTCAATCGGCGATAGGATAGGAGGCTGTTGAAAATGCGCACTTTAACTCTCACTGAATAGAAAAAGGCCTTACCGCTTCATTAGATTTGAAGGGAGAGGCCTTTTTGTTCGTTAAGTTTCAGATGGATAATTCTATCATTGCTCACCTGGTTTTACACGCTTCATAAAAAATGATATGAAAAGGGCGATGATCGACATGACACCAGCAAAAATAAAGGCGCCTGTGATACCAGAAACAAAGGAAGACGGCAAATGCTCTATCATAGCAGGATCTACTTGAGCAAAATCAAGTCCATTGCTCATATCAAATCCTTTATCGCGCAAGTAGCTTGATTGACCCGTCGCTAACATCGTCATCGCCAGCGCGCTGCCAATTGCTCCAGCCACTTGCTGCAAGGTACTCATGATAGCTGTACCGTGCGGATACAACTCCGCTGGCAATTGGTTCATCCCATTGGTTTGCGCCGGCATCATGACCATTGACAAAGCTAACAAGAATACGCAATGCAAGGCAATAATAAAAATGGTCGAGGTATTAACCGTAATGGTGGAGAAGATGAACATAATGACGCCGATTAAAATCAGCCCAGGTATAATTAGCTTTCTCGGTCCGTATTTATCGAAAAGTTTACCCATAAACGGACCGGCAATACCGCTAATAAGTGTACCAGGCAGCAAGAGCAAACCGGCCTGCAATACATTTTTTCCAAGGCCGTTCTGCAAAAGCATCGGCAGCAATAGCATGGACGACAACAGCAGCATCATAACAACAGTGAAGAGTACTACGGACAAACTAAACATCGGATAACGGAATGTACGGAGGTTCATGAGCGGCGATGCTATTCTAAATTGGCGCCAAGTGAAGAGCGCAAGCGCGAACACGCCTATTGTTACGCAAGATAAAACGAGTACATCACTCCAGCCCAACTCGCCGGCCTTGCTGAAGCCGAATAGAAGACTGCCGAAACCGATTGTCGAAAGCAGCAGGGAGAGGAGATCGATTTTAGGACGTGTAATGAAGGATATATTTTTCAAGAAAATGATACCGGTAATTAAGGCAATAAGGAGAACTGTACTGGAAATCCAGAAGATCCAGTGCCAAGACAGCTTTTCAATAATTAAACCGGCAATTGTCGGACCAGATGCAGGCGCAAATGTCAAAACGAGCCCCATCAATCCCATCGCTGCGCCGCGTTTTTCCGGCGGGAAAAGAATCAGTATGGCATTTAACATAAGAGGCAGAAGCAAGGCTAGACCAGCGGCCTGAAAAAAACGAGCAGCGAGCAGTACTTCAAAGTTAGGAGCTAAACCGGCAATCAGTGAGCCTAGTGTTGAAAATGAGAGAGACGCGATAAATAATTGTCTCGTTGTAAACCATTGAAGCAGCAGGCCGGACACCGGACCTAAAATGCCTAGTACGAGCATATAGCCTGTCGTTAGCCACTGTATGGTCGTTGGACCGACTTGTAATTGCTTCATTAATTCCGGCAGTGCAATATTCAAGGCGGTCTCGCTGAACATGCCAATGAAAGCGCCCAGTAATAATGAAAAAAGGATCGGCGCTGCTTTGACCTGTTGTTTTGTTGCATTCGTTTGAATAGATGCTTCCATGTCTCACTCTCCAGTTCATAGAGGGTTAAGTATTACATGTAGACTAGCTTGTAGGGTGAGACTCTTCGTTGCGATTGCCCAGATGGACAAGCACTTCACGCAAATAGGTTTTAAAGTCTTGCTCAAAGCTGCTAGGGAAGAGCTGCGGATCTATCTCCTCCAGCACTCTTACCGTCTCGCTCATCTCGAGCACCTGCAGCTGTTGTCCCAACAGCCGCTTTAATATCAGCTGCAGACTAATCGCTCGCTCCTGTACAAGCGGATGTTCCGGCTGCAGCGCCTGCTTGAACATGATGAGCAGATCATTAAGTCCTATTACCATCTCATGTTCGATCTGATGTCGTTCTTCCAAGCTGAATCCACTCATAAATAGAGATTGAACGAGTGCATCCGGCAGCCGATCGGAGAGCCACTGTTTCTGCTTCTCCTCGTGCTGAATGTTATGGATTGTCGTCATAATGAGCCCAGGATCAATCGTACGGTTATCCTTAATAATCGCTCTTAACCGTTCAATCGCAGCCACAATGCGCTGGATATGCTGCTGCTTCTGCAGCAGGAGCTCATATTGCATCTCCAGAGAAACGTGAAAATCCTTGCCGTCTTGTTCTAAATATTGACCGATCTCATCTAGTGAGAAGTCTAAATATTTTAAGGTCAATATTTGTTGGAGCCGGAACAAGTCCTCGTCCGTATAAGTCCGGTGTCCCTGCTCATTATAGCTGCTTGGCTTGAGCAGCCCCTTACGATCGTAAAAGCGCAGCGTTCGCCCTGTTGTCGAGGTCATATCTGCAAATGAACCAATTGTGTAATTCGTCTTCTTTATCGTTCTCAGCTCCTTCTTAGCGTCAGTCTAGCACTTGACGTAACGTCATGCGCAAGACCTGTTTGGCCTGTTTTTATCAAAAAAAGGGGATCGTACTTTACGCAAACCTCTATCAAATAAAGGAATCAGGCTTTAATGGCGATCGGAGGAACCCTCCGCCCCGCAGCGCTCTCCGCACTTAAACTCAAGCACTGATTTCGGTTTTGAGCCAAAAAAGAACCATATCCGAAATTCCATCCATTGTACGCTGCCGGGACAACACGACATAGAAGGAATTTGGTATGGCTCAAAATTTGAAGCAGTGCAGTCTCAAAAACTTGAAGATTTTAGTAGAAACAGGCGAAAGTAGAATAACTATACGATTACTTTCAGCCAAATAAATAAACCGCAAAGCGTAATAAACAGAACGGGAACCGTTAATATAATTCCCGCTTTAAAATAAGCGCCCCAAGTAATTTTCACGCCTTTGCCGGATAAAACATGGAGCCAGAGCAGGGTAGCGAGCGAACCGATCGGCGTAATTTTTGGCCCCAGATCGGACCCAATCACGTTCGCGTAAATAAACGCCTCCCGTACAATGCCTGTTGCATGCGTTCCGTCAATTGCCAGCGCATTAATCATGACGGTAGGCAAGTTGTTCATAACGGACGAAAGGACGGCCGCTATAAATCCGGTTCCAATCGTGGCGATAAAGAGTCCTTTATCTCCGAGCCAAGCGAAAAGCTTGCCCAGCTCATCCGTCAGTCCGACATTTCTAAGCCCATATACGACGACATACATGCCGATCGAGAACACGACAACTGACCATGGCGCGCCTTTCACAAGCTTCCAAGTCTGAATTTCCCGGCTTTGTCTCGCCAGCAGCAGCAAAACGACAGCCGCGACGCCGACAATAATCGAGACAGGAAGCGCGATGAATTCGCTGATTAAGTATCCGATAAAGAGTGCGACCAGCAGCACACGGGACAGTTTAAACAATCGTATGTCTTTAATAGCCTCGACCGGCTGCTTCAACTGAGATAAGTCGTATTGCTTCGGAATGCTCCGCCGATAAAACAAGTAGAGTACGAGCAAACTGGAGGCGACGGAGAAAAGAGTCGGTAAAAGCATGCGGCTTGCGTATTCGGTAAACCCGATGCCGAAGAAATCGGACGATACGATGTTTACTAGATTGCTAACGACAAGCGGCAGCGAAGCGGTATCTGATATAAAACCGCTAGCCATGACGTAAGGAAGAATCATTCGATCGTCAAATTTTAACGCCCTTACCATGGCCAACACGATTGGCGTTAAAATGAGCGCTGCTCCATCATTGGCGAAGAAAAAGGAGACCGCGGCTCCAAGCAAGATGACAAAAACGAACATGAGATTGCCATTGCCGCGCGCAATCCGGGCCATATGAAGCGCAGCCCATTCAAAAAATCCGATTTCGTCTAAAAGGAGTGAGATCAGGATGATAGCCACAAACGCGAGAGTGGCGTTCCAGACAATTTGCGTTACTTCCCATACATCATGGAAGCTGACCACTCCGCAAAGCAGAGCAATTAGCGCGCCTCCGCTAGCGGACCAGCCGATATTCAACCCTTTAGGCTGCCAGATGACGAAGAGCAGAGTGATCAGAAAAACAGCAGCAGCAGCGAGCATAGTTCCTCCCGATTATCAACAATTACGAGTTTTATGAGCGTCAAGTTTTTCCTTCACGGAAGGCAATTGCTTCAGAATATCCATTAAGAAAGGATAATTTTCTCGGTTCAGCGAGTAGTAAATCCACTGGCTGCGGCGGGTTTCCGTTACAAGGCCGCCTGTTTTTAATTTTTTTAGATGCTGGCTAATATTGGGCTGGGAAGTTTCCAGAATATCTACAATGTCGCATACACAAAGCTCGCGCTCATTCAATAAGGCGATTATCGTTAACCGAGTTTTATCGGAGAGCAGCTTTAGTAGATCTGACATCGAGTCAATAGTCATTGCGTTAACAGTCAATAACGTCACTCCTTTGCATTCGGTTTGAATGATTGCGACGCTAATTATATAACTCTATGTTTATATAATCAATAATCTATATAGTTCTTGCAGGATAAATGTGGTATGTTTTACCTGTTGCTACTAGAAATAACACAAGACGGAGGGATAGCTTTGAAAAGTACAATTAGCAGTATAGTGACATTGGCCTTACTTATTACACTCTTATTTCCGGCGACAACCTATGCGCATTCCGGACGAACGGATGCAAACGGCGGCCATAATTGCTCGGCGAAGTCGATTCGAAAGGGTTTATGTACCGGCTATCACTATCACAACGGCGGCAGTTCGGGAAGCACGAGCTCAAGCAAGACGAGCAGCAGCTCCAGCTCCAGTAAAAGCAAAACAAGCAGTTCGGGCTCAAGCTCGTCGGCAAAGAGTACGAAAGAAAAAACGTCGAGCAATAAGCCTGCTCCGCAGCCTCAATACACGGTACTCGATAAGAAACTGACCGTAAATGATAAAAATCAAACGCTGCAAAAGAGCTTAATCCTTTATGATCAAAATACCTATATTTATGTGAGAGATTTTGCAGCGGCATTTGGTTATAGCGTTGAGGTTGACCAATCGAAAGATGTCATTTTGTCCAGGAAAAGCAATTCAATAAAAATCGCAAACGATAGCGGAAAGATCTATCTGGACGGGAAGTACACCGGATTTAATGCGAAAAAGATAAATGACAGCTTCTACATTAATCTCAGAGCGGGCGTCCAATGGGCCAAAGGGAAAATAACATCCGTTGATGATAATTCCGTTGCAGTAGAGAGTAAATAAGAGTGGGGAAGAGCCGAAAAAAACATCCCGTCTCACGATTTAAAGTGAGGCGGGATGTTTTTTTGCAGAGCTGGAGAAAAGGTAAATGACAGTTAAGCCTGACGGAAAAGGTGAGTAAAGCGAGATTCCTACAGCACCTATTTCCGTCTCGCTTAACTGGCGTTTCCACTGGCGTCCTTGAGTCCCATAGCGTTGTACACGCCCAGGTTGGACAGACGGGTGAGCTGCAGCGCCATATGGTTGGAGGAATAAACCATGCCTTGTTCGAGCCAGCGCTTGCAAATACCGTAAAGCGAGGTGCAAAGATAATCGAGTAAAAGATCTAGCGGCACAGACAGCTTCTTATCTTTTCCGATGCGCGCCGCCCGTTCATAAAAGATGGAGCGAATCTCCTCCAGCATTCTCTCGGTAAATGCATCAGTAGGGCTGCTGACGAACATGGTGCGGTAAAACTTCTCGTGCTTTGCGACATGATTGAAAAAGGTTGTGAAATAAGGGTCGATCGTTTCGGCAGCCGTATCTTCAATTCGGAAAGCGATCGGCAATTCACTCATCTCGCGCGACAAAGTGCTCATCGTTTCACTAATGATTTTGTTTAGCAAATCGTTTTTATCCTGGTAATGAGCATAAAAGGTTGAACGATTGACGTTCGCTCTTTCCGTGATATCCCGGATGACGATATCCTCGTTGGACTTCTCCTTCAACAGCTCCAAATAGGCATGCGTAATAATTTGCCGTGTACGAATAATTCTTCGGTCTGTCGCAGATTGTTCCATACCGTTTTTTCCTCCTCTTCTGTGTAATCAAACAAAAAATAACGATATGTTGGTTATCCAACATTTTAGAAATAACAAAATAGAAGAGCAAAACATGAATTCCCATCAAATCAAGCAAACACTTAGAAATCGAAAATAGGATTATTTCAAAATTATCGAATACTTATCTGCTTTTCTGTTACTTAGCCAACATTATTGCTAAAACTGTTTGTTGCTGGAATCATGTTACTAGCTATAATAAAGAATAATTCCCACTGAATCAATGGGGATAGTAAAAATAGTTTTGAGGGGAGGTAACGCCCTTACATGAGAGGCGAAAAATTTATACGCAGCTTGAACGACGGAAGATCGGTATGGCTGGAGGGAAAACAAATCAACAGCCTTTCCGAACATTCTGCGTTTAAAGGCACATTGGATACGATTAGCGGACTATTCAACCAACTGGATGAGCCCTGTACGCAAGGGGTTGTCGGATATAGAGCCGATGACAGCGAAAGGTACTCGCACAGCGCTTTTCTGGTTCCCCGCAGTCTCGAAGACTTGCGCAAGCGCAGTACTTCCTTCCATCACTGGTCCAAGTCGACATTCGGCATGATGAGCCGCTTGTCCGATTATGCCCGCTCGATGGTAACCGGCTGGTATGCGGCGCGCCATCAGCTGTCAAAGCTCGATCCGAGCTTCGAAGCGAAAATAAGCGCCTACTACGAGCAAGCCCGCGATAACGACTTGTTCTTAACGACGGCGATTATCGATCCGCAGATTGACCGTTCAAAGGGCTTGGATGACGACAGAATCGCAGACCGGTTTCTGCATGTCGTCAGAGAGACGAGCGAGGGTATTGTCGTGAGGGGAGCCAAGATGATAGCAACCGGCGCTCCGTACACCCATGATTTCGTCATCAGCTCTTTCTTGAAGTTCGAAAGCGCCAATAAGTCGCACGCTCACGTGCTCATCGTACCGGCCAACTCGCCGGGCTTGCATATTGTTTGCCGGGAATCATTCGCGGAAGTTCGCAAGCAGGATCATTATTTAAGCGCCAGCTACGATGAAATGGACGCGGTGTTGTTTTTCGAGGACGTGCTGGTGCCATGGGAACGCGTATTGCTGTACGGCGATCCAGCCAAGGTGCTCGAATTGCGAGCGAACAAAACAGCCAACGCGCTGGCCTTTCACCAGAATGTCGTCCGTTACGTCGCCAAGCTTGAATTTATTACAGGCGTTACTTACGCAGTAGCTGACGCAATCAAGGTGGACGGTTTCCTGCATGTACAGGAAAAGCTCGGCGAGCTTCAGACGCAAATCGACGTCATTAAGGCGCTCATTATTGCATCGGAGACGGAAGGAAGGATTGACGAATCGGGTGTATATGTACCGGCTTTGTCGTATATCGATACGGCGCGCAGTATTGGCACCAAATACTACCCGCGGGCGATTGAGATCCTTCAGCAAGTGGGCGGAGGAGGCTTCGTCCAAACGCCGTCCAGCATGGAAGATTTTTATGGACCGATCTCCCATCACATGCATTCGTACTTTGAGGGATCATCGGTAAGCGCGGAGAAGAAGGTGCAGTTGTTCAAGCTGGCATGGGATTTGATCGGAAGCCAGTTTGGTTCCAGGCACGAGTTGTACGAACGTTTCTATGCGGGAGATCCGGTGCGCGCTTATGCCAATCAGTACTTAAGCAGCAATAAGGAGCAGCTGACGGACCCGATTTGGAAGCTGCTCAAGGAATCGAGCATGCGAGGGGCTTCGCCTATTCGTTAAACCAATTATACCTATGTGAAAACAAAGTTAAATTCCAAAACAGAAAGGAAGAATGTCTGATGGAAGTGTTCTGGTTTATTCCTACTCATGGCGACGGAAGATATTTGGGGACGCGCGACGGAGCCCGGGCGGTCAGCTACGCTTACTGCAAACAAATTGCCACGGCTGCCGACGAGCTTGGATATAGCGGCGTTCTGCTGCCGACAGGCAAATCCTGCGAGGACGCATGGATTGTCGCTTCGACACTCGTTCCGGCAACGCGAAATCTGAAATTTCTAGTAGCGGTTCGCCCCGGACTGACGCTCCCTACGGTAGCTGCACGAATGAGCGCTACCTTGGATCGATTCTCGGAAGGGCGGCTGTTGATTAATGTAGTAGCCGGAGGAGATCCGGCCGAGCTCGCCGGAGACGGCTTGTTTCTCAGCCATGACGAGCGGTATGCGCTGACGGATGAGTTTCTCGAGGTGTGGCGCAGAGAGCTGCAAGGAGAAGAAGTTCATTTTAATGGCGAGCATCTTCGCATCGAGGGCGGAAAAGTGCTTTACCCGACAACGCAAAAGCCTTATCCGCCGCTGTACTTCGGAGGTTCGTCCGACGCGGCGATCGAGGTGGCGGCTGAGCACGTCGACGTGTATCTCACATGGGGCGAGCCGCCCGATCAAGTGAAGGAGAAGATCGACCGGATGCGCGAAGCGGCGGCACGCAAAGGCCGCACCGTGCGGTTCGGCATCCGGCTGCACGTTATTGTGCGGCCGACGGAGGAAGAAGCGTGGGAAGCGGCGGGTGAGTTAATCCAGCATCTGGACGACGAGACGATCCGCTCCGCGCAGTCGGTCTTCGCACGAATGGATTCCGAAGGGCAAAGGCGAATGGCGCAGCTGCACAATGGAGACCGCACGAAGCTTGAAGTGAGTCCAAACTTATGGGCGGGCGTCGGGCTGGTGCGGGGAGGAGCGGGGACGGCGCTTGTAGGCTCCCCCGAAAACGTGGCCGCCCGGATGAAGGAATATGCCGAGCTAGGAATCGAGACCTTTATTTTATCCGGCTATCCGCATCTCGAAGAGGCTTATCGTACGGCGGAGTTGCTGTTTCCGTTACTGCCGCTTAAGGCCGGCGGGGGCCAGGAAAAGGAGAAGGGTCCATCCTACATTTCACCGTTCGGCGAAATGATTGCCAACAGTCAAATTCCTGTATCAAAGTCTTAACAGGCAACGCAGAGAACGAATGTACTACACGCTCACCAGATGGCTGGAAGCACTGCGGACCCGAGTTCCATTGGAAAAGCGCTTCCCGGCATGCCGATGAAGCCGTTTTTTCGTCCGGGAGAAGCGGCTTTTCCCATTTTGCAGAAAGGAGCGACCTAAATTCATGATTGTACTTGAAAACATAAAGAAGACTTACAATACGGCAAACGGACCGCTTGATGCGATTTCGTCGGCTTCCTTCCAAATCGATAAAGGCGATGTTTACGGCATTATCGGCTTCAGCGGAGCTGGAAAATCGACGCTTCTCCGCACGATCAACCTGCTGGAGAAGCCGGATAGCGGCACCGTTCTGCTGGAGGGGGAAGATTTGACGAAGCTGCCGCGCAAGCTGCTGCGGCAGAAACGGCAGAAAACAGCTATGGTGTTCCAACACTTTAATTTGCTGTCGAACAGGACGGCGTACGCCAACGTTTCGCTGCCGCTCGAGCTTGCCGGATTTCCAAAAAAGCAGCGCAAAGAACGGATTCTGGAATGCCTTGATATCGTTGACCTGTCGGACAAGGCGGACGCTTACCCGGCCAAGTTGAGCGGAGGGCAGAAGCAGCGCGTAGCGATCGCCAGGGCATTGGCCAATCGTCCCGAGGTGCTCTTATGCGATGAGCCGACATCGGCGGTAGACCCGCAAACGAAGGAGAGCATTCTCTATTATTTGAAAAGAATCAATGAGCAGTTAGGCATTACGATCGTGATCGTTACCCATGAAATGAACGTAGTGAAGTCAATCTGCCATAAAGTAGCGGTCATGGAGCGGGGCCGGATTGTGGAAAAGTTTGAGCTGACGGACGCCAATTACAACCCGAGGACAAGAATTGCCAAGATATTGCTGGGCGAAGCCTCCCAAATCGAGGAAAGCGAGGTCGCCTATGTTTGATAACATAATCGAGGTGCTACCAGAAATCGGCAAGGCGTTCGGCGAAACACTGTATATGCTGTTCATCACAGTCGGATTCGCAGTGGTGCTTGGCATCCCGCTTGGCACTTTATTGTATTACAACGATGCGCGAGCGATTGTACGGCGGCGGCATTAAGCGACTGCCGGATACGCACCCCGCCGCAGGCTACCGGAACTGGAGCGAGACTCCCGTTTAAACCCGCTGTCAATCTGCATATAGTAGTAGGAAGACGCTGACGATTTGCAAAACCGCAAAGAATCAGCGTCTTTTTTATGAAACCGGCGTCTATTATTACGGCCTCTCCGCTTATTGGACGACAGCTAATGGCAAGTATTCGAAAGGCGACACCTCATCCGTTTTTGTAATCGAGGTCAAATAGGCGCGCAACCATCAAGCCTCACATGCAAGAGCTCAATTGGAAAGAGGAATAGACAGAAGATACTTAACTGAGGAAGCCGCTTAAATGCGGCTTTTTTTCTTTTTATACACGAGTTAGGCGAACGATCGCAGAAAATATTTCAAATACAATCAATACGATATAAATCCAATCGTTGTTATATGGTTACGCTTTCAACACCCCTCTATAATTGACCTAGAGGTGATGACATGCTTGCAAAACTGACCAAATACCGCTGGCAGTACGTTATGGTTTTACCCGCAATTGTCCTGTTGTTTCTATTCAGCTACATTCCAATGGCGGGCATTCAAGTCGCGTTCAAAAATTTTCACATTGGCTACACGATCTGGAATGCCCCATGGACCGGGGTTGAAAATTTCTCCTTCTTACAAGACGATCAATTCTGGATTGTGGTGAAAAATACAATTATCATCGCTGCGCTTAAATTCGTCACCGGCTTCCCGGCGCCGATCTTGCTCGCTCTACTCATTAATGAAGTGAGAAATAGCGTATTTAAGCGGTTCGTCCAGTCCGTCAGCTACTTGCCGCACTTTTTCTCATGGATCGTCGTGGCGTATATTCTTCAGTCGTTGCTGACGCTCGACGGCGGACTCGTCAATGATCTTGTTAGAAAAACGGGCGGAGAACCGATCTTCTTCCTTGGTTCCACCGAATGGTTCCGTCCAATGATCGTGGCAAGCGGACTTTGGAAGGAAGTAGGCTGGAACACGATTCTGTACTTGGCGGCTATTACCACGATCGACCCGCAGCTCTACGAAGCGGCGAAAGTCGAAGGAGCAGGCAGACTGTCGCAAATCCGTAATATTACGATCCCGGGCATTATGCCGACGATTACAATCGTATTGATTCTGAGCATGCCAAGCCTCATTACGGTCGGGATGGATCAAATCTATCCGCTTATGAATCCGGCCAATCAACCGGTTGCCGATGTGTTGGACACTTATATTTTGCGAAATGGGCTTCAGCAAGGCTATTTCGGAATGGCGACAGCAGTCGGGCTGCTATCTTCTGGGCTCAGCTTAATCCTTGTTTTGATAACGAATCAAATATCGAGAAAAATCAACGGGGAGGGGCTCTGGTAATTTATGAAACGATCGTTTGGCGATAAAGCAACTCAACTCGTGATCACTGTCCTATTATTACTGCTTTGCGTCTCGGTTATCTATCCCTTCTTGTATATGCTGGCCATTTCTTTAAATACAGGGAGCGATGCGGCTAAAGGCGGCGTATACCTGTGGCCGCGTGAGTTTACACTTTACAATTATCAGGTTGTGCTTGGCAACGAAGTGATTCGGAACGCCTATTGGATTACGATAGCGCGCACCGTTATAGGGACGGTTGCCGGCCTGCTCATTACGATACTCGCGGCGTTCGGCTTGTCCTATCGGGGACTGCCGCTTCGGAAAGTGCTGCTTGGCTATGTTTTGATTACGATGCTGTTCAATGGCGGACTTATTCCGTTCTACATCCAATTGTATAATCTTTCGCTTATCAATTCCTTCTGGGTGTACATCCTGCCGACCGCTTTCTCGGCCTGGAACATGTTCGTCATGATGAGATTTATCCAAGGCATTCCCGAGGCGTTGATTGAATCAGCCGAAATTGACGGCGCTCGGCCGTTCCGTGTGCTTTGGTCAATCATATTGCCGCTGTCGAAGCCAATGTTGGCGGCGCTCGGACTGTTTACTGCTGTTACCCATTGGAACGATTGGTTTGCCGGCGCGTTCTTCGTACAGGATCAGAGCCTGATTCCGGTACAAACCTTCTTGCAGCAGCTGCTATCCGCGCAGGATATGTCGGCCGTTCTTGGCACGGGCAGTACGGAAGCGCTGATCCGAGGCACGAATATCAACAATGTTACGCTCATGTCGGTCAAGATGGCGACAGTTATGATCAGTGCGCTTCCTATTCTGTGCGTCTATCCGTTTCTACAGCGTTATTTTGCGAAAGGCGTCCTTATTGGTTCCGTAAAAGGCTAATCGCTTAATTAATAGTCTATATCCAAAATGATTTATCCATACGGGTGTCCGGAAACACCAAATATAATAGAAGAGATAGAAAGGGGAAAATATGCTATGAAGAAGATGACAGCAAAGAAGAGCATGGCCATTCTATTGACAGCGTTTATGCTGGGGCTTTCTGCATGCTCCGGGGGTAATGCTCCGGCAGGCGGAAAGGACGCTCCTTCAACGAGCGAAAATGCAGGCAAGGGCAACGGTACGTTCAAGCTGTGGCTCGGCTGGACGGCGACAGTCAACAACGAAAGTATGGTACAGAAATATTGGAGAGAGAACGAACCTTTTATTGATGTGAAAATTGAAGCGACGCAAGGGGATGCTGCTACGGCGCTTAACCTAAAGCTGAATACGGGAGGCTTCGATGACGCGGCTCTCTTCAGCCGCAGCGATATCGTGAACACGTCGATGATTCGATCCGGCAGTATTCTTCCGCTTGAGGAGTACTTCAATATGCCTGACAAGTATCCCGGTTTGGCCTCGATTCCGAAGCAATACCTGGATCGAATGAAAGACAAGGACGGACATATCTGGTCGATCCCGACCTGGTTCGATCAAAACCCGGAAAAGCCGTGGCCGGGCTGGGCTTCGCTAGGCTGGTTCGTGCGCTCCGATGTGCTGGAGAAGACCGGCATGAAGAAGGAAGAGCTGAGCACGCTAGAAGGAGTCGAAAAGTTCCTGCGTCTGGCTGCGAAACAAACCGACGAGTCAGGCAAAACGCTTCTGCCGCTTAGCTTCTCGTCCGATTTGAACGATGAGAATGTCATTATTAGCACCTTCGGCGTAACGACAGCAGTCGCTGGCGGCGTCATTCCGGTAGAACAGAAGGGCAATGACTATGAATTTATTTATGATAATCCGCAGTATAAGGAAGCCTTTAAATGGATGAACAAGATGTACCGTGAAAACTTGATCGATCACGAGGTCATCACAGACAAGAAAGAACGGTACAAAGAGAAGAACAAAACAGGCAGAGTGGCAATGAATGCAGGCGGCTTCTTCAATATGGATCATTTATTGTGGGAGTCGCTGGACGGTCCAACAGAACCGGCTTGGTTCTATGAGACGATTCCGTTTCCAAAGGTTGAAGGCGTAGACCATGTCGGCTACAACCAAATTATTAACCCTTATCCAGGCAATGATCTGTACATTAGCAAAAATACGAAAAACTTGGATACCATCCTCAAGTTTGTCGATTATACGCTGCAGCCGAATGCCGAGCAGCAGCATGTCATCAGCGACGCGCCTCCAGGCGTGTTCTGGGATTGGGTGGATCAACCGCTGGGTCAATGGAAGTACATTAATAAAGAATATGAAGCATTGATCACTTCCGGCGACACGGTGAAAATGGCCAGCTCCGGTTCGGGATTATTCTCCATCACTTCTTACAGCAACGATTGGTATCCATGGTGGAACTTCCAGAACACAGGTCCGAAGGGCCGTCAAAAGACGATCGACTTCTCGCAGCAAATTGGTCAAATGGGAGCTGCGCGAGTAGCTGAGCCAAGAGACATGGTGAAGGCTAAGGCAGGCGGCTTATGGGAAAAATATTTGCCGGAGCTGGAAAATGTCCGCAAAGAGTATAAAGCAAAACTGCTGATGGCGCGGAATGACAATGAATTCGAGCAAGTATGGACAACCTTCCAGAATGCGCTGGAGACGCGCGCACATTGGACGGATCTGAAGAAGGAATGGCACGGCACGCTGGCCGAAGAGTCCAAATCTTAAGATCTTCATGAATGAGCCGTTAACGCTAGGAAGAGAAGTCGTCGGTGACGGCTTCTCTTTCCGGTTGCCGGATCCTTCTATCGGCTAGGCCGCTTCCATCGGCGGGATGATGAAGCACAATACTATTGCTCTATAAAGGAGGGTCAAGCATATTGCGTTCATGGCTGGAGAAAATGACCATCCGCTTTACCCGCAGCATGAGCCTGCGCGGTAAAATACTGGTGATGTTTGTGCTTATCTTGCTGCTGCCGACGCTTGTTCTAAGCGGCGCAGCCATCTCCCTTGTTATTCAAAGCTATCAGAAAAGCTATTTCATTACGATGGATGAAGCGGTGCGGCAGACGGCTCGCAATGTCGATTTCGGGAAACAAAGCTATGAACTGCTGGCAGTCCGCACGGCGACCGATATCGAGCTGATTGCTAGGCTGGGCAGAAAGTATGACGAAATGCCGCAAATTGTCGATACGGTCAATTATGTAGACAGAACCTTTCTGATTACGAGCAAATACTTGCCGGGCATTGCCGACTTCCGCATTTACCATACCAACGAGACGCTGGTGCAGGACGGACAGCTGCTGTGGCGGCCGGAAGGACGAATGCTTGCGGGCAAGGATGAACGTACCTGGTACAGCGAAGCGGCGCAATCACCGACCGCCTTGCGCTGGAGCAATGCACCCGACAATGCAAACCAGATCGTCATCACGCGCAAAATTGCTGACGATACCGGAACTGCGCTCGGCATGGTATATATTTTGCTAAACTATGATACCGTTTTTAGCGAAATGCTGTCCGAGCCGTTCAAAGGCCGCGGCAATCTGTATATCATCGACAGCGAGAAACGGATACTTGCAGCGACTGACCGCTCCAAAATCGGAGGCAGTCTCCACGACGATATCTCTGCAAACCACAGCAGGACGAATAATGAGGTTAGTATCGGGTCAAGCGATCAGCTGCAAATTGTGAAGCCGCTTTCATCCGGCTGGAACGTTGTGGGGCTCTTTTCAATGAAATATATCGACACCCAGAACGGGACGGTGCTTATCCTTATTTCGGCCATTACGTTGTTCTTCTTGCTTTTATCCACTTTCTTGATGCTGACTATAGTTAAAAATATCGTTTATCGGATTCGCAAGCTGGGCGGCAAAATGAGCAATCTGTCGCGAGGGGATTTTGACGTCGTCGTCAGAAATCAGCAGCAGGACGAGCTGGGAGAATTGGAGAGAGTATTTAACTCGATGACGCGTCAAATCGGCAAGCTTGTCGACGACATTACGAAGGCGGGCAAGCTGGAGAAGGAACTGGCTTTCAAAGCGCTGCAGGCGCAGATCAATCCCCATTTTGTATACAATTCGCTAAGTCTGCTGCGCTGGCGGGCGCTGGATGCCGGGGATGAAGAGCAGATTGCCATTATCGATGCGCTCAGTACCTTTTATCGTTTTACGCTTAATAATAACAGCAGCTTTATAACGATTAACGACGAGCTAACGCATGTAAGAGCGTATCTGGATATTCAGCAATTCCGTTATATGGGGCGCGTACGGATCGAGTGGAACATTGATGAAAGCGTCGGCGAGCTGTATGTGCTCAAAACGATGCTTCAGCCGATTGTAGAGAACTGCTATATTCACGGTGCGATTACGAAGAAGAAGGACGGTCTTATCCGTATTTCAGTCTGCAAAATAGACGATAAGGTGCTATTTACCGTTTATGACAACGGCCAAGGCATCCCGAAGCAGGTGCTGCAGGAGATAGAAGCAGGGACGTATGTCAGCAAAAATAATGGTTTCGGCACCTCCAATATAAAAGAACGGTTAGCGCTCTATTTCGGCGATCGGGCGAGCTTTAAATTGGAAAGCCGGGAAGGCGAGTGGACGAATGTGTCCGTTGTCATTCCCGTTAGCTCGGAGAAGCCGGCGATCAGGGGGGAACAGGATGCAGCTCAAAGTGATGATCGTGGATGACGAGCCGACCAATATTTATGGACTCGTGAAATATATCAAATGGCAGGAGCTGGGGTACGCAGAGCCGGTCACGGTCGAGTCGGGCGAAGAAGCGCTGGAAATACTCGCGGAAACGCATTGCGATGTGCTTATTTCTGATGTTTCCATGCCTGGCATGAACGGAATAGAACTCGTTGCGCGTGCCAAGGAAATCCACCCGCAGCTGCAGGTTCTAATTATTAGCGGCTACAATGAATTTGAATTTGTGCAGGATGCGATTCATGTCGGCGCACAAGCCTATGTGCTGAAGCCGCTAAAGCTGGAGGAAGTGTCCAGCCGGCTTGCGGCAGTGCGCGGCTCTATTGATAAAATGCGCCAGATTGTTGAGCAGACAACCGAACTGGAGCAGAAAATAACAGGCAGTTTAAAGCTTGTGAAGGAAAGATTCGTCAGTGATCTCATATCCGGTCTGGCGTTGACGGATGATCTATTAGCTTCCTGGGGCGATCTGCTGCCGCTTCCTGATTGCCGCCAGGGACTGCAGGTGACGGTGTACGGGCTCGATCGGTTCTTGTCTCCTGGCATGGAAGCAAAGGAGCGGATGCGGCTGGGAAGCGGGTTTAAGAAATCGGTGGAAATCGGGCTCTCCGACTTCGATACGCTCTTCCTGATTCAGACGCGTCCCGACGAAATGGTTGTACTGCAAGCAGGGACGTCGCCGGATGATAAAGCAAAGACCGATAAACAGGCGGGATTTATTCAGAGGATGATGAATGATGAGTACGGCTGTACAGTGACGGTCAGCAGTAGTCGAATCGGAACCGATTGGCAGGAAGTGCCGGCGCTTTACAAGGAAGCGAGATTTCTGATGGCACAGGCCCGGCTCGCAGAAGACGGACAAATTGTACGTCACGATTATATGGATGAGACAGAGTTTAAAAATCATAGGCTGCGTGAGGAGTTTATCCCTCAAATCGTTAGCCTGATTGAGCAAGGCGATGCAGTCAAGGTTAGCGAATATCTTGGACGCATGCTTAACCTGCTGCTGGTCGACGAGCCTGTCTCCTTCACTTATGTACAGGCGCTAGGGATGAGCTTTCTAAGCGAGCTGATTCGAGCGGTGAAAACTGGCGATACGACGGATGGTAAAGCCAATGTGGAAATGTGGCACCGTTTCTTGGAATGCACGGATACGGAACAAGTTATCGCGTTTTTAATCGAATCGGTTGATCGTTATATGAAGACGGAAGGGAAAGCGAGACAGAATCAGCAGCATCATCTGATTCGGCAGGTCGCCGCTTTTATTGAATCGCATATTCAGGAGAGCTGGACGGTCAAGCAACTGGCCGAGCAATTCCAATTAAATGCCAGCTATTTAAGCGTGTTGTTCAAAAAAGAAATGGGACGCACCATATCCGAATTTGTACAGGATACCCGCATTGAAGCCGCAAAACGACTGCTTCAGAACCCTGGCATTAAAGTTTACGAGGTAGCCGAAATGGTCGGCCTGCAAACGTCGGCTTATTTTACGTATTTATTCAAGAAAAACGTTGGCAGCACACCCCAGGAGTTCAGAGACTACTATTACTCCGGTTCATAAACAATTTCTATTATGGGAGGCAGCATCATGAGTGAGATGAAACTGTGGTACGACAAACCAGCTGTGAAATGGTCCGAAGGGATTCCTGTCGGCAACGGAAGGTTGGCAGCGATCGTTTACGGCGGTGCAGAGCAAGAAGTTTGGAATATTACTGAATCGACCTATTGGTCAGGCAAACGGGAAAAGATAAACAGCCAATCTTCGGGAAAAGAAGATTTGGCGCGAGTGCGGCAATATTTTTTCGACGGGGATTACGAGGGCGGGGAAAAGCTGTCCAGCCAACTGCTTGAGCCGGCCAAGAGCAATTTCGGAACGAACCTGCCTGTATGCGACGTTGTTTTGAAGTTCAATGATGCCGGGCAACAACAGCTGACAAGAGAGCTTAATCTCGAGAACGCGATCGTGAAGACGACTTATGAGCGAGGAGGCTCCGAAGTACAGCGAGAGCTCTTTGCTTCTCATGCTGATGGACTGATCGTTTGCAGAATACAAAGCGAGCTGCCGGAAGGGCTTTCGTTTTCGATCGAACTGGAAGGTATGACAGACTACTTCGAGAGCTGGAGCGAGCCGCAGCAGGCAGGCGTACTTTCCTTTAAGGGCCAAGCCCTTGAACAACTGCACAGCGACGGAAAATGCGGCGTTCGCTGTCAGGGCAGCATTTTCGTAAAAGCAGTAGGCGGGCAATTGACAGGAGCTTCAGGGAAGATTGAAGTCGCGAATGCAAAGGAAGCTGTCATTTACTTCGCTATAGATACGGATTATGGTGTGACAGGTGATGACTGGATCAAGGCGGCGGAACACAGAATTGCGCTGGCCGAAGCGAAAGGATACGAGAAGCTTCAGCTTGATCATATCGCCGATTATCGAAGCCAGTTTGACCGGGTAGATCTGGATCTGGGGAAAAGCGAACAAAGCAAGCTGACGACGGACGAAAGAATTCGCGATTTATCCGAGGGAAGATATGACGATCCAGCTTTAATCGCGTTGTTTTTCCAATACGGCAGATATTTGACCCTTTGCGGCGCCAGGGAGGACTCCCCGCTGCCACTGCATTTGCAAGGGATTTGGAACGATGACCAGGCATGCCGCATGGGCTGGACTTGCGACTACCATATTGATATCAATACGCAAATGAACTATTATCCGACGGAAATGACCCATTTGACCGAGTCTCACCAACCGTTAATTCGATACATTGAACAGTTGTCGGAAAGCGGGAAGGCGGCTGCGCAAGATTTTTACGGCAGTGAAGGTTGGGTCGCTCATACGGTTTCCAACGCTTGGGGCTTTACGGCGCCGGCCTGGCAAAACTCTTGGGGACTGAACGTGACAGGCGGCCTATGGCTGGCTATGCAGCTTCGCGATCATTACGAATTCACACTGGATGAGCAGTTCTTAAAGCAAACCGCATACCCGATCTTAAAGGGAGCGTCACAGTTCTTTCTCGATTATATGACGATACATCCGAAGTACGGCTGGCTTGTAACGGGACCTTCTATTTCTCCTGAAAATACGTTCCACGCCAATGGCACGAAGGTGCATCACTACTTGTCGATGGGTACGACGCTGGATCAAGTATTGGTCAGCGATTTGTTCGAATTTTGCTTGAAGGCGGCGGAACAGCTTCAACTGGACGAGTCCTTTCAAGCCGAATTGAGGAAGGCGATTGAAATTCTCCCGCCACTTCAGATCGGCAAGAACGGCCAGCTGCAAGAATGGCTGGAGGATTACGAGGAGGCGCAGCCGGAGCATCGGCATTTGTCGCATCTTCATACCTTGTATCCGGCTTATCGCATAACGCCGCAGCAGACGCCAGAGCTAAGTGAAGCCGCGCGAGTAACGTTGGAGAGACGCATATCGACAAATAATCACGAAGATGTGGAGTTTACGGTTGCCGCGTTTGCAGGCTGCTATTCCCGTCTTCATGATGGGGAAAATGCATACGAGCAGATCCTGCATTTGATTGGCAGCTTATGCTTTACGAACCTGATGACCTTCTCCAAGCCTGGCATTGGCGGAGCAGAGAGCCCTATTTACGTGGCGGACGGCAACTTCGGGGGAACGGCGGCGATTGCGGACATGCTGCTGCAAAGCCATGCCGGTGAGCTTCATCTACTGCCAGCCCTTCCTGCTAAGTGGTCCTCAGGCTCATACAAGGGACTTCGAGCAAGAGGAGCGCTGGAGGTGGATGTTGTCTGGGCGGAAGGGCGTTTGACCCACGCGTCCGTTCAAGCGTTCGCAACGGGACAAACGATGCTGCGCAGCGGGAATGGCACAGTGCCGTTCCATTATGAAGCGGGACATCGTTATCGCGTCAATTCTGATCTCCGAATTGAGCTTCAGCAATAAATACAGCACTTATTATCGTTTACTTTCCGAAACGCTCCTGACTTTCAGTCGGGAGCGTTTTTAATGTGGAGCAAAGTGGCAGTGGAATAATTTCACTTCGTCAATGTCATAATATAGAAGTCAAAATGAGAAAGGGGGCGAATGATGAAAGCATCCGGGCTGGAGCTTCTACTCAAACAACTGACGGAAAGTCCGGAGCTGATCTGCAAGCCCTTTCCCATTCATGATTGCATTTGCAGCTTAATCTTTATTCCTTCCATCGTAGATCATGCGCTGCTTCAGCAGAACGTCATCCATTTTTTGCAGCCCGACGATCGGAAGGATGACGGATGGGACGTTTTCCATTCCGCATTAGAGAGGGGCGTTGCTTTTCCGATCGTTTATCGCGCCGCATCCGACGCGAACGAGGCTGCTGATATGATTGTGCGAGGAAAAGCGGTTCTCTATATAGATCGTATGGATGTTTTTTATTATTTTGAAACGACTCAGTACCAGAAGAGAACGATCTCCGAATCGCAAAATGAACTGGTCATCACAGGGCCGCAAGAAGCCTTTATTGAGGATATACATAGCAATACGTCTTTGCTGCGCCATAAAATCCGGCACCCGAAGTTGAAATTGAAAGAATACCTTATAGGCGATTATTCTCGCACGATCGTTTATGTCGTTTACATTGAAGGGCTTCCTAAAAAAGAGGTACTGCAGCAAATCGACGAAAAGCTTCGCTCTATTTCTGTGGACGGAGTGTTCGGCATCAATTATTTGGTTGAGCAGTTTAAGGACCAGCCCACGCCATTTCCTCTTTTTCAAAATACCGAACGTCCGGACGCTTTGGCCGCTTCGATACTCGAAGGGCGCGTCGGCGTTATGATGGATGGCGTGCCCAATACGCTGATTGCGCCGGTAACGATGTTTTCGTTGCTGCAATCGCCGGAGGACTTTTACCAAAGTCCGTTCGCAGCCAGCTGGATTCGATTTGTAAGATTTACTTTCTCTTTGTTATCCGTTTTTCTTCCTTCCCTCTATGTGGCGGTTACGACGTTTCACCCGCAGGTTCTTCCGTCACATTTGCTGCTAACAATCGCTTCTGCACGCGAGAACATTCCATTTTCCGCACTGGTGGAAGCGCTGCTCATGGAGCTTACCTTCGAAGCGCTTCGGGAAGCGAGCATGAGGATTCCGAAACCGGTAGGCCAGACCGTCTCCATTATTGGAGGCATCGTGATCGGCCAAGCTGCCGTGCAAGCGGGGATTGTTTCCGCTCCGATGGTTATCGTCGTCTCGATTACAGGAGTGGCGTCTTATCTCATTCCGCATTTGGAGTTGGGGCTTATTTTTCGTCTTTTGCGATTCCCGTTTCTCTTGCTAGGCGGAACGATGGGGCTGATCGGTATATTCGCCGGTGCTTTTGTTCTTTATGGACATCTTGTAAGTTTAAGATCCTTTGGCGCTCCTTATCTTCAGCCGGCGGCTCCACTCGTGTGGTCCGATTGGAGGGATACCTTTGTGCGAATGTCGCTGCCTTGGTTGAATAAACGGAGCAGTGCCTTTTCTAGAAACAGGCAGCGAGGGAGATGAGCAGGCCGGATGAGAAAATCGTTTGTGAAATTAACGCTCCTTCTCATACTGTTACTAAGCACGACAGGCTGCTGGACAAAGGTTGAGCTCGACGATCGCGTTTTTGTAAACGGGCTGTTTGTCGATGTCGGTGAGGAACCCGGAACAGTAAAAGTGTCGATCAGCTCTCCGCTTACGAACCGTTTGCAATCGGGACAGCTGAGCGGCGGGGCGAGCGGTAACGACAAGCCTTATTCCCTCATTTCCAAACAATCGACGAGCATCAGTAAAGCAATCGAATACATGCAAAAGGATTTGCCGCGTAAGCTCGGCTTCACCGAAATTAGAGTGATCGTGATCAGCGAAAGATACGGGAAGCAGGGTATCAGTGACCTTCTCGAATGGGTCAAAAGGGACCCTGACGTTCCGATCGGGGCGTACCTGTTAGTCGCTTCCGACAAACTTGAAGAAACGGTGCGCTTAACTCCGATTTTTGAACAAATGCCTACAGCGGTGTTAATCAACTTTGCCAGACAAGGCTATATGTTGAACACAACGATTAGCGATTGCCTTTTCGCCGACTCGGCGGGCATGGGTTTTGCTGTGACGCTATTGAAAAATAGCATTATTCCTTCTTCCTCCAGCTCGGATAAAAACGAAAATTGGACGGGCATTAAGGGGGCTGCGCTTTTTCAGCAAAGCAAGCTGAAGGGAATATTGCCTTACGAAGAAGCAAAAGCGATCGCTTGGGCAAAC
The DNA here is from genome assembly GCF_042885235.1 of Paenibacillus sp. NPDC058071. Classification (NCBI taxonomy): domain Bacteria; kingdom Bacillati; phylum Bacillota; class Bacilli; order Caryophanales; family Paenibacillaceae; genus Paenibacillus; species Paenibacillus sp. NPDC058071. The sequence continues at coordinate 559,804 of NZ_JBHVSK010000001.1, read as the reverse complement.
GGCACGCTTAAGAGTCCGATTTACTCTATACAATGGGGTCATAAAAAGAACAGCGCAGATCTTGAATTCAGCTACGCGAAAGGGAAGACGTCGTTCAAAATGACTGAAGAGGGACCCGTATTCACGATTCATCTAAAAGGCAGAGTCAGCATCCTTGCCAATAAAAACGAATCCCATCGTTTCGGGAAAGACATAAGTGAAATGATGATGAAGCAATTGGAGAAAAAAGTGATCGAAGAAACCGAGAAGAGTATGGCGTATTCTCAACAGATCGGAGTAGACGTCCTGCAGCTCGGATTTTTGCTGGAATGGAATCGTCCGCAATATTGGCAGCAAGTGAAGGAACGCTGGCCGGAACACTATAAAAACGATGTGAAAATTAAAACGGTCACTAACTTTCGCTTCGTAGATATCGGCAAAGAATACTGAGCAGGGGAAGAGTGAAATGACTTCAAATGACTGGAGACTGGCCCGTTTTGCTTTTGTGTATTTTAATGCCCAAACGATTATTTATCTCATTCCAGAGTTGGCATCGTCTTCGAACTACCAAGGAATCGCCGGCATCCTTGCCGGCTCTCTTCTCAGCTTGGCCGTTTTATTTTTCGTCGTCTATATTGGGAGACTTCAGCCGAACGCCTCATGGGTTAATTTCGGGAAAAGAATCTTGGGTAAAGGGTTGCATAGCGCGATCCTTTTCCTGCTGCTGATATGGTCGGTATACTATGCTTCCTATGATATCCAAAGCTTTGTATTGTTTTTCGGAGCTAATTATATGCAAGGCACGCCGCCTTGGTTTCTTCAGCTCATCATTGCTATCGTCGTCATGTACGCTGTGCGGCTCGGGATCCGGACGATCGTCTATATGTCAGACGGTATTTTTCTGTTGACTTTTTCCGTTATGTTATTCGTTTTCTATTCTTATGGAGAAAAAGCAAACATGCAGATGATTCCGGCTTTGTTTCATTATTTTGATGTCCCTACCTTTGTGGAAAATACGCTGGCTACCTTCTCTGTCGTGACCGAGTGGGTCGTTTTTTTATTTATCTCTCCCGAATTCAAATTTGGAAAGGGGACTTTTAATAAGCTGGCCATAACTGCGGCAGGCGTTTGCTTGAGTGTGCTGGTCGCATGGGGGTTCACCATTCTTAATTTCAGTCCGCATTTCGCCAGACAGTTCCAGTATCCTTTCCTCGAATTCATTCGCAGCAGAGTGAATGAAGGGTTTTTGGAGAGCATGGCTCCCTTTATGATTGGATTATGGACCGCATCCATGTTCATTCATTGTTCTTTATTAATCTATGCCGCGACTAAATGCATGTCTTACTTTACGAAAGGGAAGGGCGAGAAGATGATTATCCCTATTCTCTCCTTACTATCAGCAGGGATTGCTTTTTATTATGCTTATCATGTGTATGTCTACCACGAGCATTATTTTTCCTTTACCGCCGTGCTCATATGGGTGTTCGTCGAGTTGATTCCTGTGTTGTATGGGGTTGTGGCGATGCTGAGATATGGGTCGAGCAAAGGGTTTAACAAGTCAAGCCAGAGTTCCCGCTAGTTAATATACCCGATTATAACGCCTCCAAGTGCACCCGACAGGACGACGATCCAAGGCGGGAGCTTCCAAAAAACAAGCAAAATAAATAAGAGCAGCGCTAACGCAAAATCAACCGGCGCTTGAATAGCGGTCGTCCAAAGCGGATCGTACAGCGCTGCGATTAAGATGCCGACGACTGCGGCATTAATGCCAACTAAAGCGCCTTGAATCTTTGGACTGCTGCGCAGCACGTTCCAGAAAGGCAGCGCTCCGACAACTAGCAGGAAAGCGGGCAAAAAGATCGCAACGGTTGCGATTGCTGCTCCGGCAGCGCCGCCGGACAGAGCGCCAAGATACGACGCAAATGTAAACAGCGGACCGGGAACGGCCTGCGCGGCGCCGTATCCGGCTAAGAAATCCGCCCCGCTTACCCAGCCCGTTGGAACAACCTCGCGCTCCAGCATCGGCAATACGACATGGCCGCCGCCAAATACAAGCGATCCTGACCGGTAGAAGCTGTCGAATAAAGCGATCCATTCGATCCCCGTGGATTGCCTAATAACAGGGAGACCAAAGAGAAGAAGGACAAACAAGGCTAGGCAGCCAATGGCGAAACGTTTGCTAATGGTGATGTGAAGGCTATGCGTCTGCATAACTGAACTTTTATGATACAGCCAGAGTCCAAGTATACCGGCCAATATAATAATGAGAAATTGCGCGTAGGCTGTTTGCCATAGCAATGCAATCGCAGCTGCGGCGACTGCGATGGAAGCGCGATTTCGGTCTGGCGCAAGCTTTTGGCCCATTCCGAGTATAGCGTGGGCTACGATGGCAACGGCAACGATTTTAAGCCCATGAATCCAACCTGAGCTTGCAATATCGAATCCTTGCATGAGCCATGCGAATAAGACCGAGGCAATAACAGAGGGGAACGTAAAGCCTAGCCAAGCGATGAATCCGCCCCAAAGTCCAGCTCTTACAAGGCCAATGCCGATACCGACTTGGCTGCTTGCCGGCCCAGGCAGAAACTGACAAAGCGCAACAAGATCGGCATAGCTCTTCTCGTCCATCCATTTCCGGCGGCGAACATATTCGTCATGAAAATAACCAAGATGGGCGATAGGACCGCCGAATGAAGTGAGGCCTAACTTTGCCGACACGCGAAAGACCTCCCAGACGGAGGCGGTCTGAGAGCGTTTAGCGCTATTTGTATCGTTTTGACCGGAATCCAAACATATCGCTCCTTTAGCTATGTGTAGGTACTGCATATGTACATATTGAAGTTTCATTGTATGATAGAATTGTCATGGTAATATTATTGCTATTTGAGCTTTGCATAAAAAGAGAGCACAGCGGAGGGGTAGAGGGATTCTGGAGAAACGATAGTGGTCGCTTTTAAAGCCAAATTCCTAACGAAACTATATATAAAATAAAGCTATGTTAAATCTAAATGTTGATATTCGATAAATGAGAACTAATGTTCTATAATGAGGGTAATATCTCTGTTCGGAGATGGTGTGCCCATGGATTTAAAGGAACTTAAAAAACTTGCTGAAACGTTGGACGATAATAGCAAGCGGGAGCTTATCTACTTCTTGCAGTCCCGAACCAAGGGCGTGTCGGCTCCAGTTCGAGCAATTGATGAAATCCAAGAGCAGAAGCACAAAGATGGGCTTGTTTGTCCTCATTGCGAAAACCATTCTGTCGTGCGGTTTGGAAAATATACTGTTCAAACACGTGCTGGAGTGGTAAAACGGCAGCGTTACCGTTGTAAATCCTGTTTACAGACGTTTAACGACCTCACAAACACCCCTCTTCAGCGCACACGTAGACCTCATCTTTGGGTTCGTTTCATTGAATTCATGATTGAGGGTTATTCACTGCGGAAATGTGCTGGTGAAGTTACACACGTCACCTTGTTTTATTAACGGCATAAGATTCTTGCTGCCCTGAAGCAGGTTCCAACTGAAGCATTCCAAGGTATCGTCGAAATGGACGAGACCTACTTTCTGTACTCGGAAAAGGGCAAGCGGAACATCGCTGAACGCAAGCCAAGAAAACGCGGCGGAAAAGCCAAAGATCGTGGCATCAGCAACAACTAGGTATGTGTCCTCGTAGCCCGTGACCGTCAGAAGATGACCTACTCTGGTGTTCTTGGACGTGGTCGTATTAGGACAACAAAATTGGACGAGGCGATTGGTGGTCATTTATCGGACTCCAATGTGCTTTGTACGGATTCCTGGCGGGCATTCAGCTCTTATGCGAATTCAAAAGGTTTGACTCATTACCGATTCAAATCCGATGGAAAACAGCGCGTCAAGGGCGTTTACCATATCCAAAACGTAAACAGCTACCACAGCCGCTTGAAGAAATGGATGGACCGCTTCAATGGTGTTGCAACCAAATATTTGCAACATTATTTGGTTTGGTTCCGTTATATAGACAGCAAGGAATATGAGAATACCTCATCGAATAAGAAGAATATGTTGGTCAAATCGTGCTTGTTTACTGTGAACGACACGAATAAAAAGCTTCGGCTGTCTGCTTATTCTTGTTAAGCTAACGGGCAGTTTAGTTCCAGGAATTACATCACTCGTCGATATAACTTTTTCTCTCAAAACGTGTCTATTATATGGCAGTAAATTAGCGAGAGTCAGCGGGAGGAAGATTGTTTGAAGAAATCATTTCTTGTGGGGGGATTTATTGAGTAAAAATCTTATGTTACTTACTTTAATATTTATGGCTGGAATAGCGTTGATTGGATGTAGCAACAGCACAGAACATTCATATGCTGCTATTTTATTGGTTAACGGGAAAGAATATATATGGCAAGGTGATATGGAAAGTAATGAGTTTACAATTGATGATAAAATAGGAGAAGTTAAAAAATCAGTAGATGCTAAGGTGTATCCAACAGATGATTTTTCGTCAAATTTTTTAAAAGTTGGGGAAGAAATTTACACCTCAAATGAGGAAGCGAAAGTTGTTATCGTAAAACGAGAAGACGGAAGTTACGATAAGTTTACTGAAGAAGGTTACTCTAAAGATGAAGAATAATTCTTCTCGATATATAGATGGGATTGAGCTAACGGTGAACGATAGCTCGATAAACCGCCTTATTCACCAAGGCGGTTTTCTTATGCTTAAAAATCAACATTAGAGTTTAACATAGCCTAAAATAAAAGGAATCAGGCTTTAATGGCGATCGGAAGAACCCTCTGACCAGTAGCGTTCCCCCTCGCTTGAAGTAACGCTCTGATTCCGGGTTTATGCTCGATTCTAGTAAACTTCTCGATAGGGAGGCGCAGACGATGCAATTAAAGACGGCTTTGATTATTTCGTCATGCTTATTCGCGCTAAATTTATTCGTCATCTACTTAGTCAGTGTATTTACGATGGAGCTTCTTCCCGGTAAAGGCATTTCAGGCAATGGCAATCCTGGCATTGTGCTTTGGTACATCGAAATACCAATCTACATTTCGCTAATAGCATTAATAATTTATATCATTAACAAAGTAAAGTTTTTCGCTAACCGAACTATTTTTTATCCAATATTGCTTTTATGCGCATTGCTGCTAGTCTCTTTTTTAGAGTATCGCTTTGCAGCTTCGCTCTATCATTCGATACATGATCGGATCAAAGAGTTTGGCGCTGTGAACCAATACACCAATACGATGTTTATTAACTACTATACGTTTACGATAGGTATATTACTTGCATTAATTATACAGTCTATTGTTCAAAAGTTACGGCGAATCCATTAATGATCTGCCGAAAAAGCCGAAGAACCGCTTAGCCATGCGCTAAGCGGTTCTTCGGCTTTTTTAACCGACTTCCAGCAATCTTTGACGAAGCGGCTGCAGGATGACCATGTCCGGTACGGTATACTCGGCGGGAAGTGCAAGCAGAATTTGTTGCCATGCCGCTGCGTCATATTGAAGCTCTTCGGCGCCTCCATGCATGGCAGTAATTAAGGAATCGATGGTTCGGGTTGTACTACTATCGGACGACGCATGAAGGTCGTTAGGTTTATCCGAAGAGGAGGACTCGCTCAGCGGCAGGGCAACCGAATGAACGGAACGTCTTCGCAAGCGAGCCGATTTTCGTTGCCGGACTATCGACTTTTTCTTGCCCTTCTTCGCTTTCCGAACAATGAACTTCTTTTTCTTCGTTTGAAAACGGATCTTCTTCTTTTTCTGACCTTCCATTTTCGATGCGCCGCCTTTCCTTTCGGTTGTTGATCGGTCGCTGCTTCAGACTGAAGCTCGGCGTTTGCAGACGTCAAAGGTTCAGGCAAAGGCGCAGCGGATTGACTACGCGCAGGACGTTTGCTTATGGTTTGCCCGTACAAATCCAGCATGCGCTCGGTTAAATGCTGCAACGACCAATGCTGCAATGCCCATTCCTTGGCGGAAAGCGCCGTTACGTGGGAGGCGTCTGCGTGGTCAAGAGCATTTTTTATAGAGAGATATAGCTGCTCGCTGTCACCGGCACGCGAAATATGCTGGTTGAACGGAGGAGGAAGCATTTCTGGAATTCCTCCAGCATCGGAAACGATCAAAGGCTTGCCTGCTACTTGCGCTTCAATAACGGCAAAGGGCTGGTTATCCTGAATGCTGGGCAGCACGACAAAGTCGGCCTGACCGATCAGTTGGGGAATATCGGCGCGATTACCTAAGAACAGAATCTGCTCGTCAAGCCCCAGTTCGGAAACGGCTTGCATGACCGCTTCGCGGAGAGAACCGTCTCCGGCAAGCCAGCATACCCAGTCTGTGCGTTCTTCCTTCAACCTGGCAAGCGCATGTACGAGATGAATATGGCCTTTGACAACGTCAAAGCGTGCAGGACATAACAATACCGTTTTCGAGGCTGGTTTTATCGTAATCGGTTCTCTGTTCATGCTTAGCAAAAATTTATCGATGTCGATTCCGTAATGACTGACGATTACCCGGTTCTCCGGTACGGAAAATTCATTAACGAGAAGTTCCTTCAACCAATTCGACGGCGCAATGGTGATATCGCCAACCGTAGCGCCGATATGTTCACGCATGACGGAGTAAAACCATAGAGGAGAGGTCGTGTCTTGCTCCGGCAGCCCCATCTCTTTCAATTTGACGAACCATTCTTTCGCGAGGCATCCATGAATGGTGGTCACCAGAGCGACATGAGGAGGCTTCACCCGCGAAATGGCATGGGCGCTTACGATGTCCTGAGCGTGAATGACGTCATAATCGGATACGCCGAAATAGGAGGCCGCCGCTTCCAGCGTATAGCGTTCGATCTCGGAATAAGTGATCCATGGATCGAGGTTCGGGATATGAGGCCCTGTGTAGCTGTAGGTTTGATGGGCAAGCAGCGGCCGCAGCGCATTTTTATCAATGACAGCGTTTCTTTCCGGAATATGAAACCCCTGGCCGTCAGGAGTAGGGGAAAAGGTGTGTACCTGATGTCCGGCTCGCTGCAAGCCTGTAAGCAGCTGATTGACGTATGTGCTTACTCCCCCGGCATGAGGAAGCGACCAACTGCATGCAATTAATATTCTCATTTGTTCAGTCCTTCCGGTCGATTGGTCGGTCGTCCCCACATTATATGAGCGATCTATACCATTGATCACGGACAAGAGCCTCAATTCATTCCCCAAAAGGATAGGCGGACGTTTATTTGCGAACTAGATTATAGGTCCGGCGGGCTTAACGGAAAGGGATAACTTGCACAGAATTCTATTAATATTCCGATTTCGGGATACTTCACTATATTCAATGAAAATAGTCTTTCATCTAATGCGAAATTAATTGATTTGCGTAGGATGCTAGAAGATCAATTAAGGGAGTTGTAACAATGATGGAGGGCAGTCTCAAATATAACATTAGTATAATCGGGCTCGGATACGTCGGGCTGCCGCTGGCGAAGTTGTTTGTAGAGAAGGGCCATACGGTTTACGGCATTGATGCGAATGAGCAGAAAGTCAACATGCTGCTTAAACGGCAGTCGTATCTGACCGATTTCAGAAAAAACGAGATTCGTGGTTTATTCAGCACCAACCGCTTCCACGTCGGCACGTCTTTCGAAGCGGTAGCCAAGACGGAGGTTGTTATCCTCTGCGTGCCGACGCCTCTTGACAGCAATCATCAGCCGGACTTGAGCTACGTACTGCAGGCGGCGCAAAGTACGATTCCTTATTTGAAGCGGGGCCAGCTTTTCGTGCTGGAAAGCTCGACATTTCCTGGAACAAGCGAGGAGAAGCTGAAACCGATTTTGGAGTCTACAGGACTGCTCGTAGGAAGAGATATTTCGCTGGCCTATTCGCCCGAGCGGATTGATCCCGGTTCGACTTGGGAGCTGGCGCAAATTCCGAAAGTGGTTGGCGGCGTTACGCCTTCCTGTACAGCGTTCGCCAAAAGCGTATATAGTGCAGCCTTTGATGAAGTCGTTGTCGTGTCTTCGCCGAGAGTCGCTGAGATGACGAAGCTGCTGGAGAATTGCCAGCGTTTCATCAATATTTCGTTCATGAACAGCTTGCTGCAAGTAAGCGAACAGCTGGATATCAATCTTTGGGAAGCGATTGAGGCAGCCGGAACGAAGCCTTTTGGATTTACGAAATATTATCCCGGTCCAGGAGTAGGGGGCCACTGCATACCTGTCGATCCGCTCTATTTATTATGGAAGGCAAGAGAGCTTCAATTGGATTTGCCCTTTATCGAGCTTAGCCATCAAGTTAACGAAACGATGCCGGAGTATATCGTCGAGCGAGTCGTCAAAAGCTTGTATCCGAAGTCGGCGGGCGAAAGCAGTGTGCTCGTCATAGGCGTGACCTATAAAAAGGATGTCAATGATATGCGAGAGTCCAGCGCCATCCCGATTATGGAAAAAATGCAGGAAGCCGGCTTGAAGTTCGAATATTTCGACCCCTATATTCACGAATTAACGATTAAAGGGAAGAAATACCGGACGCTGCCGCTAACGGCCCGAAATGTAAAAAAATTCGATTGCACGCTTATATTGACCGATCACTCCGATATCTCGTACGAACTGCTGGTTGAAAATTCCACCATTGTCTTAGACACTCGCAATGCCACAAAGAACATGAAGGACCGTCAGTCAATCACTTTACTCTAAGGATGGTGCGTTATGAAAATAGTCGTTACCGGCGGAGCCGGGTTTATCGGTTCGCATTTGGTGGACCGATTGCTTGGCGCGGGCCATACGGTTTGGTCGATTGACGATTTCTCGAATGGAAAACGGGAGTTTCTAGCCCAGCATGCTTCCAATAACCGTCATACGCTTATCGAGGGCTCGGTAACGGATCGCGGATTGATGAAGAACTGGATCGATAAAGCTGACGTTATCTTTCATCTTGCAGCCGTATTAGGCGTTAAAAATACAGTGGAAGATCCGCTCAAGGTCATTGAGGGCAATATTGACGGTACGAGAAATGTATTGGAATTGGCGTACCCGCGCCAAGCAAAAGTTATTTTTGCATCGACTTCCGAAATTTACGGTAAAAATAGCGAATTGCCATTCCATGAGCTGTCCGGCAGATTTTATGGAGCGCCGTCCGTTCACCGGTGGTGTTATGCGACCGCAAAATCGCTGGATGAGCATATGTGCTTCGCTTACGCCAAAAAGGGACTTCCCGTCACCGTTCTCCGCTACTTCAACGCCTATGGCCCACGACAAACGAATTCGCAATACGGAGGCGTCATTGCGAGATTCATCAAAGCGGCCTTGAATGGAGAGCCGCTCGAGGTTTATGGCGACGGAACGCAGTCGCGCTGCTTCACCTACGTCGACGATTCGGTGTCCGGTACGGTCGCTGCGCTCAGTCCGAACGCAAATGATCAGGCGTTCAATATCGGAACCAATCGTTCCATTACCATTAGAGAGCTTGCCCAGTTGATTGTTTCCAGTGCCGACTCAGCCTCGCCGATTATATCGAAGACCTATGATGAAGCGTATGGACCCGGCTATGAGGATATGCCCGCCCGGGAGCCGGACTTGACGCGCGCGGGAGCCGTATTGAGCTATCAGCCCTCCGTATTGCTGGAGGACGGAATTCGCAAAACAATCGAGTGGTACCGCAACCGGGCGTAGCAAGGAGGATACGAATGAGAATCGCTATTGTCTCTTATTGGTGCGTTCCGTACACAGGCGGCGTATCCACTTATGTGCTGGCGCTGCGGAAAGGGCTTCAGGACAGAGGGCATGAGGTTGATATTTTATCCCATGACGGAACCGGGACGAACTATCATAACATGGACAAAAATGTATGGCTGAACAAGGAGTTTGTGCTAAGGCCAATCCGAGATCAGATCGCCAGACAATATAACGATAAAGTAGGCGGTTATGATCCGTGGCTTGCCGCCATGAAAGCGGAACGTCTCGCTTTCCGGCAAGCGCTGTCGGTGTTTACACTAAATAACTACGATATCATCCATGCGCAAGATGTCATTTCGGCTATTTGCGTATCGGAAGTAAAACCAGCCGGCACGCCGCTCGTTGTAACGCTGCATGGGAGGCTGGCAGCTGAGTGGGAGTATCAAGGAGCTATCGCGAACGGATCAGCGTCATGGCAGTGGGCCCATGAGCTTGATCGCTTCGGCAGCACGGTTGGCGACCGTGTGATTATGCCTTCGCAATGGCTGCTGAAGCGATATGATTCGTTCAGGAAGGCCAATGAGCAAACGGACATTGTTCCTTACGGAATGGACACCATTGCCTTTCTGCGAGCGGCCGCAATCCCTTCTGCGAATTCGGGCAAGGAGGGCGGTAAATTGATTGTATGTCCGGCTCGCCTGGACCCGGTCAAAGGCCATCACGTACTGCTGCAAGCTTTAGCCGCGCTTGCCAGTCATCGTTCGGATTGGATCTGTTGGCTGGTCGGAGACGGTCCGCTTCGCGGTCATTTGGAGCAATTGGCGATCCAATTCGGTTTGCAAAACCGCGTCCGGTTTCTGGGCCATCGAAACGATATGCCGGCCTTATTAAAGGAAGCGGACTTCGTCGTTGTACCAAGCATCCACGATAACACCCCATTCGTTGTCATGGAGGCGCAGGTTTCCGGCAAAGCGATTATCGCTTCGGAAGTGGGGGGGATTCCGGAAATGATTGCAGACGGAGAGAACGGCCTGTTGTTTCCGCCTTCGCGAGCCGACCTGCTGCATGCGGCGATAAACCGGCTGCTGGACGACGACAGCCTGCGTATACGGCTAGCAAATCAAGCACGGCTGGACGGTTTGCGAAAGTGGCCGATCAATTTGATGACTGGGCGAACGGTTGCATTGTACGAACGAACGCTCCTTGCAGCGCAAGGAGGCAATCGATGAAAATACTGATTGCAACTTATTGGCTGCTGCCGCATGTCGGGGGCGTTTGGGCTTATATTCAAGATTTGAAAGCGAGCCTTGAGCGACAAGGGCATCAAGTCGACATCTTTGCCCGTCATCCTGACAAAATGAGCTATTATATGATCCAATCGGGGAGCCGAGTAGACAAGAAAAGATTTATAAGCGTGATTGAGCCGTATATACGCGACGCTTATGCGCCCTATGCGGGCAAAATTGATTCATGGATCATCGAGCAAGAAATCGAATTATGCGCCTTTGCTTTGGCCGCTTCCTTTTTCGGGCTGCAAAAATACGATCTCATTCATGCGCAGGACGTCATCTCCGCTAGAGCTTTATGGCAAATTAAACCGGCTGGTATTCCGCAAATCAACACCATTCACGGGTGTCTGGCCAATGAATACTGGCTTACCCGCGGCGGTCAGGTTCCGCAAAACTCCATTTGGAAATATGCATGCGCAAGAGAGTATTACGGCGTAACCTCCAGCGATGTATCAATCGTCCCTACGCAATGGCTGCATCGCATCTTAGCTGGCTACAAGGTGCCGCACGCTCATATGGAAGTCATCCCATACGGAATGGATATCGTTCGTTTTTTATCGCGAATGGAAGAAGGGGCTGCATTATCGTTTCCGAAATCGACAAGCGTAATCATATGCCCTGCCAGGATGGACTATGTAAAAGGGCATAGTTGTCTGCTGGAAGCTTTATATAGACTGAAACAGTCAAGAAGCGATTGGGTTTGCCTTCTGGTAGGCGATGGAGATTTGAGGCAGGAGCTGCAGCAGAAGGCTTCGCAGTTTGGACTGGATCAACACGTCATATTTATGGGCAACAGAAGCGATGTTCCTGCGCTGTTGAAGCACTCTGATATCGTCGTCCTTCCCAGCTTGCATGACAATCAGCCGTTCACGGTTATGGAGGCGCAAGTCGCGAAAAAGGCAGTCGTCGCCACGGATGCGGGAGGGATACCGGAAATGATCACGCAAGGGGTTACCGGACTTCTGGCCCATGCGGGCAGCGCCGGTCACTTGATGGTTTGTTTAAAGGCGCTGCTGGATGACCCCGCACTGCGCAATCAATTGGCGGCAAACGGCAGACAATGGGGGTTGATGCAATGGTCGCTGCCTACAATGCTGCAGCGGACGTTGTCGCTTTACGATGATGTTCTAAAAGGTAAACGGGTGCGAACAGCGGCGCATCCTCCTAAAAGCGTGAACAAGTATACGCCCCTGGTACGCACGGCCTTTTACAGCCGTTACAATATGCAGATTCCTACATCGTTCTCTCTAGTTGACGATCATATCGTTGGTTCTATTCTGTTTGGGGCAAGCGGCTAATAAATAAAAACCAAATTGGGAGGAAAGCGATTATGGTTAATATTCAAGTGACGCCTGGAGGGCCTCAGCAGGAACCATCGATCACGCTTAATACGTTGAATCAATCGACAATTATCGTAACAACAAACGACTTGCGGTCGGGCAATAATATGACGACAATTTATCGATCGATTAACGGGGGTGCCTCGTATACTCAATTGCTGCAGCCGCCTCCTGCCGGTTTCGCAGCTTCGGGAGACGCCGTAGGCGCATACGGTTACCGCAATCTCTTTCTAGTTGCGGCTACGGCGCTCAACGTCAATCCGGTGCGAGACTCTTCTATCATCGTGTACCGGTCGACCGACAACGGCGCCACCTTCTCGACGCCCATTATTGTCAACCAAGGATTTGAGACCGCTGTTTATAATGATAAGCCGGCGTTAGAGATCGACACGGCAAACGGCAGTCCTTTTTTGGGTCAGGCGTACATTGCTTTTACACGTTATTTTAACAACTTTACGAGCTCGGAGACGTTGTTTACACGCTCATTGGACCAAGGTTTGACCTGGTCAGCTCCGATACTACTAACCAATCAGGTGCAGAACGTTTCGAATTTTGGCTCGACGATCGCAATCGGACCGAGAGGTGAGATCTATGTCGGTTGGATGCAATACGGGCCGGGCACACCGCAATTTCTATTGCGAAGATCGGATGACGGCGGCGTAACTTTCGGTCCGATAGTCAACATTTCCAATGTATCATTGGTGCCAACGCCGCTCCCGGTCCCGACCTTCGGCTTCCGTGTTTTGACGATTGCTTATTTGGCTGTCGATATTTCACCATTTAATGGAGGAGGGGTTGTTTATGCCGCCTGGCAGGACAATCGGACCGGAAGCGCACATATTTTCATGTCGCGCTCTACTAACAGCGGTGTCTCATGGTCGACGCCGATACAGGTCGACGACAGTCCAGCAGGCACGCAAAACTTTTTGCCCAATTTAACCGTTTCCCGCGATAATGGGTCGGTGCAAATTATGTATTATACCAATCGGGTCACAAGCAATCTGATCGATGTCTTCTTGGCAGTATCCAACAACGCCGGTTCTACGTTTCTGCCGAATACGCGCATAACGAGCGTTTCTTTTAACCCGAATGCCGATCCGTCTCTCGGTACGCCGACACCCTCGATTGGCGACTATAACGATCTTGTCATTAATGCTGCAGGCAATACGATTACCGTATGGATGGATACTCGAACCGGCTCGCAAAATATTTTCGAAAATTTGTAGCAGTAGAAAACAGGCACGGAAGTCCGCGTGAACGGATTCCCTGCCTGTTTTTTTACGGATTAAAGGTATACGATTCCGTCTAAGTGTACGGGGCCGGTGATGGTTGCTGTGTTTTGGCCGACATGTTCAACGGTGAGCGCATATTGCTGGAAAGTGCCTACAATAGGTGCAATTGCCGTTTCGGTATGCTGGAAGGAGGTTGTGAAGTCGAGAGCGACCCAAGGGCCTTCCTGCGCGGTTCCGAGGAAAGCGGAATCGGTCGTCTGGAATACGACAGGCGCTGGTGCGCTAATACCGCCGCGTCTAATACGGAACAGAAGCTTTGGCACAATATTTAACGTTAGCAACTGGGCTTCCCAACCGATTGTCGCTTTGAGCTCAATCCGATTGTTAATGCTGTTAATATTTAAAAAGATCGAGGTCAGCAGCACTTCAGCACCGGGAGCAATGAGAAGAGGAAGAGACAATGTATTCTGGGGGATCTCCTGGAATTGATAATCGTTAATCGTAACAGCCATTTCTTTCACCTCCTTTCATTAAAAAGATGTGGTATTAGGTGATCATATCGATTTTTAAAGAGAAGAAACGTTTCCTTACCGAGAGTAATAGAATAGATTAATCTATTGGATTTGCTATTAGGAGGAATGGGGAATGGATGACGAAACGACAGAAATGGAGCGCATGTACGCGACCTCGTTCTATGACGTAATGATGGATCATCATTACCGGTATCACTATGCGCTGCGTTTTATTAGCCGGCACAGTTTTGTTTTGGACGCAGCTTGCGGATCAGGATACGGTACGAACTACTTGGCAAAGCATTCAGAATGCGCTCTGGCTGTCGGGACCGATCGTTCGGAACATGCGCTGGAATGGGCGCTCCGTTATTTTCACCATGAGAAAGCGGTCTATCTGAATTCGGACCTTTCCGGCGATTTTCAAGCGGACCTGCCCATTAAGCGCTATGACTTAATCGTTTGCTTTGAAACGGTGGAGCACATGCGGGACGACCGGTCCTTTGTCAAGAAGCTCTATCGCTGTCTGAATGATGAGGGAATTCTACTAATCTCGGCTCCGAATGAAAATGTCATTCCGTACTTGAAAAATCCGTATTATGCTGGAGGTGTGAATCCGTACCATTACCGGCACTATCGTCCTAAGGAGCTGCGAGATTTATTGAAAAAATGCGGCTTCCAGATTCTCCAGACGGTAACGCAGGATAATGAAACCTATGAAGTCGTGCCAGGAAGGGAAGATGGCTTTACGACGATTGTAGTAGCGGGTAAAAAGTAACCCTAGATGCCAAAACGATCCTTTATTGCTGTGAGAGGCGATAAAGGATCGTTTGATATTCGGCGTCTGATTAGCATTTAGTTGTTGTAGTGCCTGTACGTCTCGATAAGCGCCTCTGCCAGACTGCTCGTTGGCTGCCATTTCAGCAGCTGTCTTGCTTTATCGTTCGAGAGGCAGCTATTGAGAATATCTCCTTGTCGTGCGGGGCCGTATTCGATTGCGACGGGCTTGCCGTGCAGTGTTCTTATAAGCTGTGCCAGATTGTTGACGGAAGTGCGAAGACTGGTGCTTATGTTGATCGTTTGCTGGTCGCCGTGATCGATAGCCGCCAGATTAGCTTGAACGACGTCTTGAACGTAAATAAAGTCGCGCGTTTGATTGCCGTTTCCATGGATGTGCAGCGGCTGGCCTTGCTGGAGTTTGTTCATAAAGATAGCGACAACGCCGCCTTCGCCTTTCGCCGTCTGACGAGGGCCAAACACGTTGCTGTACCGTAAAATGGTATAGTTCAACCCATACAAAGCGTGAAAGAGCCGAATATACTGTTCTCCAGCCTGCTTGGAAAGCCCGTAATAGGAGATCGGGGCCGGGGCAGTAGTTTCCTTCAAACGATTGTGGACCGAATCGCCGTAAACCGCGGATGTAGAGGAAAATATGACTTTGCGTACACCCGCTTGCCGGCAGGCTGACAGCAGACGAACCGTCCCTACAACATTGATATTGGCATCATAAGCAGGGTCGGCCACCGAACGCTGAACATCCACTTGAGCCGCCATATGAAAGACGACGTCCGGTTTTATTTGCTCGACCATACGAATGAAGGAATCGCTCGTAATATCTTCATGATGCAGAACAGCGGCAGGATTCACCCAACGGCGGAATCCAGTAGAGAAATTGTCGACGACGTGCACCTCGGCTCCAATGCCGATTAGCGCGTCCGTGAGGTGGGAGCCGATAAAGCCGGCGCCTCCCGTTACCAAGCATTTCATAACCCAACTCCTTGCAGGGTATCGATATGGTTCATAGTACGCGCCATGCCGGAGTTGGATAAGTACGTTCGTCACAAAGGATTTCGCCCGTTTTTCTGCACATATAGACAATCGAACAGTTAGCTGAAAGCAATGCGGAATATCGTGATTGTGAATAGGAGGAGGTAAATGTCTCATGCCGATTAAACCGAAGCTGTTTGCCTTTTCTCATATTTGCGGAACTTCCTATGTAACCGGAGCGGAAAAAGCGCTGCTCTTTCTGATGAGCGAATTGCAGCCGTTTTTCGATATTACGCTAGTTGTGCCAAATACAGGTTTTATGTCCGAACGGGCCACGGAAAAAGGGATTCCGATTATTCAGCTATCGATCCCGCTAACGGATTTCATATATTTGGCGAAACCTGACATCGATGATGAACTACAGAAACTTAAGAGTACGGAATCGTATGGGTGGCTTCTCCAGCTGTTGGCGAACGACAGACCGGAAGCCGTCTTAGTCAATACCGCTGTTCATCCTCTGCCAGCTATGGCGGCTAAGGAGCAGGGCATCCCAGTCGTCTGGTCCATCACTGAGACGATTCGCAAAACGCCTCATACAGCCGCTGCCGCAGCTGTGATCAATCAATTCTCCGATTGGATCGCCGGTATTTCGGAGACGGCTGTCGAGCCGTTAAGAAATGATAGCGTTGCTGCACACGGCCGGGTGCACGTCCTGCCGCCATCCTGGTATCCCGAACAGCTTCGGCCGGACGAATGGGAAGTGAATCGACAATCGAGGCGCCAGCAGCTTGGCATAGAGGCCCGGCATACGCTGGTCGGCTTTATCGTTTCAGCGATTTACGATAGCAAAGGGTACATCCCTTTTATGGATATGGCCGCCGAATTGTCCAGCCGGCATGCGAATGCGATGTTTCTTGTTGTCGGGAATCCCGTCGACAAGAGCTTGTATGAAGAGGGTAAAGAAATCGTTCGGCGGCGGGGATATTCGGAACGCGTGCGATGGGTACGATTCGAGGAACAGATAGCAACGCTTTATCCGGCCTTGGATCTGTTAGTCGTGCCGAGCTTAATTCCGGAAGGCTTCGGGCTTACCGCCTTGGAAGGTCTGATGTTCGGTAAACCGGTCGTGGCATTCGGTTCAGGCGGTCTTAAAGAAATTATGGAGCAAACGGGCAATGCCGATAACGCCGTGCCGGCTGGGGATCTCGCGGGTCTTGTGGAACGGGTGCATCGATTCCTGCAAAACGAAGACGCTAGGACAGCAGCGGGAGAACATAACCGCCGGGCAGTCGAGCGTGTCTACGGACTGGATGCGTACCGGCAGAGATTGCAAAAACTGTTGGATGTCCTCCTTGCCGCTATACCGGAAAGGAAAGATTCTGATGCAGGGTTGAACGTTATAAATAGAAAGCCGCGCAGGGGGCGGAAGAGAGCAGGTCGGCGCAACAAAACCAGACCGTCAAGGAAACGGAGCGGCGCAAAGCGTCAAAGGAAAAGAAGCGGTGGCAGACGTTACGGCGCCAGAAGAAGCAGGCGGCATCGAAAAATGGCCAAAAGGGCCAGATGAAACAGTGCGAAAGCCGCTTAGATCGGCTTTCGCACTGTTAGCGTGAGTCAATCAAAAAGTAGCGAATGAACTCATTTAACTTAGCCGTCTGCCGGACGGCATTTTTTATTTTATGGAGAATAGAAACGGTATTACATATTTATCCAGAATAAACATAAATCAAAGCGGCTTGTCCTTGAATGGAGTATTAGAGCCATGCCCTATTTTAGGAACGGGAAGAGGTGCAGGCGTGATTGGTTTTTTGGATGTGCAGATCGGAAGCGCAGCTTTGATCTGGCTTTTTCTAGCGGCGTTTATGATCCATGATTTGGAGGAGATCATCGTTATGGAAGGGTGGATGCGGAAGCATCATTCGTCCTTACAAAAAAGGCTGCCGCGAACCTTCGCAAGATTGATCGGCAAGCTCGGCCCGATGACCGGCTCCCGGTTTGCGGTTCCGGTTGCGTTCGAGCTTATCGCTTTTATTCCTATCACTTTCTATGCGGCGGAGCGGCAGCAGTATGCGTTTTTTCTAGGCATTAACGCGATTATGTTTATTCATGTTTTTACTCATTTGGGGCAAAGCTTTTTACTTAAACGCTACACGCCTGGAGTGGTCACCGCTGTTGTTGTAGCGCTGCCTTATTCGGCCTATTTATTTTACCGATTAATCAGCGACGGGCTGATTACATGGAACGACATTTGGTTGAGCCTTCCTTACGGTGCAATTCTGGCTCCTATAATTGGGTTAGGTTATTGGGCTAGCCGGTATTTGACTCCTGCTGCCGTTGAATAGCTCTGTGACTATTCTTTAGAGTACATCAGGTTACTCCTTTGCAAGTACGGCCCGAAATATTGTACAAGAGGAAGCCGCTGTGAGCAAATGGGAGAGGGGTCGAATACTGGATTTTGGATATTGCGATCAATCTGGAAGAAGAGATTCTAAAAACTCAAGCCGATTTCCAAAAGGATCGTTTACATAGAAGCGTCTTATTCCTTCCTCAACCCGTGCCTGATCGTCAATTGTTTGAATATGGTTGCGGTGAAGGTGCTCTCGCAGTTCATTTAAGTTCTGTACTCGAAATGCGGGGTGGGCCTTTGCAGCGGGAACAAAATCTTTTTGTACTCCGATATGGACTTGATGAATACCGCATTGAAACCAGACGCCGCCGCGTTTTTTTAGATTTTCAGGTTTTGGAATTTCAGCCCAACCTAAGAGGGTATTGAAGAAATGCCGAGCTGCTGTCTCGCAGCCTTCCGGGGCTGCCAATTGAATGTGATCTAAACCGTAAAAGTGGTATGTCATAGGATCTCCTCCTTGTCAGTTTCGTTGAGTGAAACTTAGTTTCATTTATTAGTTCCATTTTATAGTGATTTGTGGTGAAATTCCAGTTGTTTTTATGTGAGTTTGAAAGCAATTATCCTTAAGAAAAGAGCCTGGCATTTCTATGAGAAAATAATCGTAAAATTGTAGGCGCGAAATCGTAAACAAATACATGTCGGGCGTGAACAGATCGATTATCGTTAAGTGGCAGATGTTAAAAAAGCAATCCACTACTTAACGAGGGAGTCGATACGATGTCACAGTTTAAATTTTCGGTAGGTCCTTGGAATGTTCATAATGGAGCGGATACTTACGGGCCGCCTGTACGTAATGAAATCGAGTTTGAGGAAAAAATCAAGAAATTCGCGGAGATGGGCTTTAGCGCTATTCAGTTCCACGACGATGACGCCGTACCTAACATGAATGAGCTGACGGAAGAGGAAATCAAATTAGAAGCGAGAAATGTGAAAGCGCTTTTAGATAAATATAATCTGGTTGCGGAGTTTGTTGCCCCGCGTCTATGGATGGATCCGCATACGATCGAAGGCGGCTTTATGTCGACATCGGAGAAGGACCGCGAGTTCGCTCTCTGGCGCTCGTACAGATCGATTGATATTGCTAATGAGCTTGGCTGCGACAAATTGGTGTTGTGGCTAGCTCGGGAAGGGACGTTATGCGCCGAAAGCAAAAGCCCAGTTGAGGCGACGAAACAGCTGATAGACGCGCTTAATTCGATGTTGAGCTACGATAAAAATATTAAAATCCTGATCGAGCCTAAACCGAACGAGCCAATCGACCGCAGCATTTGCGGCACGGTGGGACATGTTCTAGCTGTATCCGCCGCTACGATCGATCCTTCTCGGGTCGGCGCGTTGATGGAATCGGCGCATGCGGTGCTGGCCGGTCTCGATCCCTCTCATGAGCTTGGCTTCGCCATGGCGATGAATAAGCTTTGGGGGGTTCACTTGAACGACCAGAACGGAATGAAGTTCGATCAGGATAAAAGCTTCGGGGTGGAGAACCTTCGTCAAGCGTTCAATCAGATTAAAGTATTGAAGGAGAACAACTACGGCGCTAACGGCGAATACGTGGGGCTCGACGTAAAAGCGATGCGGACGACAGGCGATAAAGACAGCTATAAGCACTTGGAGAACAGCTTGAAAATCGTGAGAGCACTAGAGGATAAAGTGAACCGCTTCGACTATGACTTCCAGAAGAAATGCGTGGAAACGAGAGACTTTGAAGGTCTTGAAATGTATGTGATGAATTTGTTGATGGGAATCGAGTAGGCGGGCATAGCGTTAGGGCGCGGCGCTTCACAGCGGCAATGCGCCCTAATGGCTGTTCATCTAGGTATTATAGAGGCTGGTTCGACCGAGTCTTTTTCCATGAATGTCTGCTTGATTTTGTTCATGAGCTGCAAGCTTTCGGTTTCGGAATAAAACCGCTGTCCGCTTTGCATGTGCGAGGTTGTCCCATGCCTATCCCAGCTCGCTTTATTGTCTCTATATTGCTTAGGCGTACAGCCGATTTGTTTGACAAACATGCTATTCAAATAGCGGGTGTCGGAGAATCCGCTTTCAAGACAAATATCGATTAATCTTCTGTCGGTTTGCGCGACCAGTTGTCTCGCTTTCTCGAATCGCACCTGATTGAGATATTCTTGGAAGGTCATATTCAGGTTCTCTTTAAAAAAATGAGACAGATACGACAACGAAAGCTTCTCTTGTTCGGCAATCGTTGAAAGCAGCAGCTTGCCTGCGTAGTTTTCTTCAATATAGCTGAGAATGCGATTCATCCGATGAAGACGCTGTGTGTTTTTCGCCCGTTCTTCTTCGCTAATCAGATGATACGGCACTTTTTGCAGCAGCTCGTAAAACAATTGGTTCAGCAAGCTCGCGCACGCCATTTCGTAGGCTGGTTTTTGCTCAAAGTAAACATGAGCGATCTCGACAAGCAAAGACGATAACGAGCGGGCATCCTCGTCCGCAAGGCCGTCTGTCAGATTCGATAGATCGAATACGACGTTGGGCAGAGCGGGGAAGTAGGAGCTGCAAAACTTTGCCGAGACTTGCAATGATAGAATAAGCGCGCTTCCATGGGAGGCTCGCAGCTCATGAGGCTGGATCGGGTTGAATAAAATCATCGAATGCTTCGTCAAATGATAGCTTTCTCTTTTGGAGTTTACCGTCAATTCGCCGTCGAGCAACAAACAAATTTCAAAATCATTATGCAGATGCGAATTGCGATAGGATAAATGGACGAGAAAAGGGTTCATATACTTAATTCGGGGGTGCTTAATGACTTCGAATTCATCGTTCATAGTAGACCTCCGTCCATTGAAAACCGGCATTTATCCGGCAATTATATAGTAGTTTAGCATTTTTTTTGTCTATCGTCTTGAAATGTTTCCATTTGGAGGAATGCGTATGCCTGATATAAAGCTACCGTACTCGGTCATCGTAGGCGGGCATGTATGTCTCGATATTATCCCGACCGTGCAGGGCGGAGGCTTTCAAATGATTCCCGGAAAGCTGGTTGATGTCGGTCAAGCCGTTATTTCCACGGGAGGGGCCGTAGCGAACACGGGGATCGCACTGCATCGATTAGGCATGCCTGTCCGTCTGATGGGCAAGGTCGGCAACGACATTTTTGGCGAGGCGGTGCTTGCCGTTTTCCGCAAGGAGGGAGAGGGGCTAGCGGACGGTATGATTGTCGCCGAAGGCGAACCGACTTCCTACTCCATCGTCATTAGTCCGCCAGGCATCGATCGGATGTTCCTGCATTGTACGGGCGCGAACGATACGTTCCATTCCAGTGATGTGGAGATGGAGGCGCTCGAAGATGCGGGGCTTTTCCACTTTGGTTATCCGCCGTTGATGCGGCAAATGTATGTGGACGACGGTGCGGAACTGATTCGGCTGATGCGAAAGGTGAAGGAAGCGGGATTAACCACCTCGCTTGATTTGGCAAAGCCGGACCCCGACTCGGCGGCGGGGCAAGTGAATTGGAAAGCCATTTTAACCGCTGTATTGCCTGATGTCGATTTGTTCCATCCCAGTATAGAGGAAATACTCTATATGCTTCGGAGAGAGCGCTATGAAGCTATGCTGCAGCAATATGGCAGCGAACGATTGATTGAGCATGTCGACGGCGAGCTGCTGGAGGAGTTATCATCCGAACTGCTGCGTATGGGGGCGGCTATTGTTGTTTTGAAGCTAGGCGAGCACGGCTTATATATGAGAACGACGGCTAATGCCGCAAGGCTGGCCGAAACGGGAAGGTATAGCCCGCAGCTTCAGAACAACTGGCTGAATCGGGAGCTCTATATTCCTTGCTTCCAGGTCGAGGTTGCCGGCACAACAGGGGCTGGGGACTGTACGATAGCAGGTTTTCTTGCCGGTTTCGTTCAGGGTCTGACTCCGGAAGAGACGATCATTGGCGCAGTAGGAGCCGGGGCGTGCAACGTTGAACGGCCGGATGCGACAAGCGGCATTCAAGCTTGGCAATCTGTACAGGGGCGCATTGCAGCAGGTTGGGCACAGCATCGGCCGAAGCCGTATCTTGGTGGTTTTCAAACGGATGTGTACAGTGACACGATGATCTATTCTGGGCCCAAAGATCAGGTTCTTACGGTTGATGAGAAAGTAGAGTTGTAGCTTTTCGGGGATGAGAGCTGCACAGCGCAGCAGGATGGCAAAAAGAAAGCAGGGCTTGCGAAGAGCAGGCTCTGCTTTCTTTTTGGTATGGATAGAGCGGCGATGCCGTTCTGATTACGTTTCCGTGCTCATGCCTCCGTTGACGTGAAGGACTTGCCCCGTCACGTAGGAGGAGTCGTCGGATGCAAGATAGACATAGGTCGGTGCCAGCTCGAACGGCTGCCCGGCACGCTTCATCGGGGAAATAAGACCGAAGGTCTTGACGTATTCGGCAGAGTAGCTCGATACGATCAGCGGCGTCCATATGGGTCCTGGAGCCACAGCATTTACTCGAATGCCATAGTCGACAAGCTGAAGCGACAATGAGCGAGTGAACGTGACCACAGCGCCTTTCGTCGACGAGTAATCGAGAAGCAGGCTTTTTCCTTGGTAGGCTGTTACAGAGGCTGTACTGATGACCGTACTTCCGGGCTTTAAGTAAGGCAGCGCAGCTTTGGTTAAGTAGAAGTTCGGAAAAATATTGGTGCGGAACGTATCTTCCATCTGCTCATCCGAAATATTCAAAATGCTCTCTTGCGGGAATTGCACGCCTTGATTCAATATAAGCGTGTCGATTCTGCCGTACGTTTCTATCGTTCGTTTTACAATTTCTTTCGAGTATTCTGGTTTTCTTAGATCGCCCTCGATTAGCAAACATTGCCTGCCATATTTTTCGACAAGCTGTTTGGTGGTTAAAGCATCAACTTGTTCACGAGGCGTATACACAATAGCGACATCGGCGCCTTCTTTAGCGAATGCGATAGATACTGCGCGTCCGATTCCGCTATCTCCTCCCGTAATAATTGCAGCTTTATTTGCCAGTTTACCGCTTCCTATATAGTTAGGGTTATCGGAAATTGGCTGTGGCTGCATGATCGCTTGAATCCCCGGTTGCACATCCTGATGCTGAGGCGGGAAGGTGATCGGAACCTGATTGCACACGGTCTCTTGACTGTAATAGGGGTACACTGGAATCAACGTCAAGCCCTCCAAAAAATGAAGTTTAAACCCACTATATTCTTTATGGGCTTGGCAAGTGATTTTTGGAAATAGCAGCGAACAAAACCGTTCCGATCACCGGGACGGCTTTTTGTAATGGCTAAATAGGAAATCATATTTACTCCAATCTGATGACAAAAATCAGGAACCTCATTGACTATGAGAATAATTATCATTTATCATAACCTTAATTAATAGGAACGGATCAGAAAGGAATATGGGATGAAACGCATTTTATTGATAGAAGATGAAAAGAATTTTGCTCGGTTCATGGAGTTGGAGCTCCAACGCGAGTTATTTCAAGTAACGGTTGCTGCTGACGGTCAGTCTGCTCTTGAGTTAGCGTTGAATGAGAGCTGGGACCTGATTTTACTGGATCTAATGCTGCCGATCATGGACGGCATTGAAGTGTGCAAACGAATTCGTGAGGTAAAAAAAATGCCGATCATCATGATTACCGCGAGAGACAGCGTTACCGATAAAGTGTCTGGACTCGACAGCGGCGCAGACGATTATATCGCCAAGCCGTTTGCAATCGAGGAATTGTTTGCACGAATTCGCGTTGTGTTCCGCAGGCTGGAGGAGCAACAGGAGGAGCAGCGAACGCTGCTTGTTTCCCATGATTTGAGTGTGGATGTTGAAGCGAGAATTGTGATGAAAAACGGAGCGGAAATCGAGCTGACGAAGCGAGAATACGGACTGCTCGAGACGCTGTTGAAGTTTGCGAACCGCGTACTGTCGCGTGATGAGCTTCTCGATAAAGTGTGGGGCTATGATGCGGCTGTAGACAAGAATGTCGTGGACGTATACGTTAGATACTTGCGAAACAAGATTGATAGTCCCGGCCAGCCTAGTATGATTGAAACGGTTCGCGGCATCGGCTACGTGATTCGCAAATGAGCGGCAAATGGAGAGGCAGCATTGCCCGATTGCCGATCAAGTGGAAGCTGACGCTTTCCTCCGCATTCTTGTTATTGCTGCTTATGGTGATATACAACGCAATCCAATTTGCGTTTGTCGATCGCTGGATGGTGAAGGAGCAAGAGGCAAACGCCAAGGCGGATATGCGTGAGATTTTGAACTATTTGCTGGAAACGGAGCATACCTTCACGGAATCGGAAACCTCGACCATTCGCAACTATTTGGAGAGAGTTAACGATCGCAAACAGATGATCCG
The DNA here is from genome assembly GCF_042885235.1 of Paenibacillus sp. NPDC058071. NCBI lineage: Bacteria > Bacillati > Bacillota > Bacilli > Caryophanales > Paenibacillaceae > Paenibacillus > Paenibacillus sp. NPDC058071. Next base: position 535,292 of record NZ_JBHVSK010000001.1, on the reverse strand, counting down.
CATACTGGACGGAGAAGGCAGGCCAATCATTGAGGTGAAGGATGATTTCCCGGACGAGTGGCTCGATCGACATGAATACGCCTTGACGCAGGAGAAGGCCGAACGTTTGGTGATAGGTGACATGCTTGTTTATCGTAGTCCATTAACGATATTCGATTACAACGGAACGGTAGAAATTATAAGCAGTATGGATGAGTTTAGCCGTTTAAAGGCTGCGTATACGCGTGTTATGCTCTTTTGTTTGGCTGGGGCGGTCGTACTTAGCGGATTTGGCGGATGGCTGCTGTCCCGCAGGATGCTGTCGCCGCTACAGGCGATGAATGAAACGATTCGCAAAGTAAAGAAGAATGGATTGCAGGAACGGATGCCGCTGGACGGCCCGCCGGATGAATTGCATGCGCTGATGAGTCTTTTTAATGAAATGATGGAACAGGTCGAGCGTTCGTTCAAACAGCAGAGACAATTCGTAGAAGACGCCTCCCATGAGCTCCGCACGCCGGTTGCGATCCTGGAGGGGCACTTAGCCATGCTGAATCGATGGGGGAAAAACGATCCGGCATTACTAGGTGAGTCGCTCCAGATCTCTATGCATGAGCTTGGTCGTTTAAAAAGACTTGTCGAGCAACTGCTGTCGTTAACACGAGCCGAGCAAAAGACAATCGCCGAACACGAACTCCAAGCCTCAAGTGCTGTGGAAACGATCCAAAAGACGGTTCGGAACATGTCATTGCTATATCCTACCTATCGGTTTGAAATCGATACGACAGCGATAACAGGCGTTCAATTGGCGATAACCGCCGATCATTTGGAGCAGCTTCTGCTCATCGCTCTTGATAATGCAGTCAAGTATTCCGGGGAGGGCCGTGACATTTTGGTTTACTGTGGAACAGATGTTGCAGAACGTTTTGCATTGGTTGCCGTTGCTGACCGTGGTATTGGCATACCAGAAGACGAGCTGCCGTACGTTTGGAGCCGATTTTTCCGAGTGGACAAAGCAAGAGGCGGGGGGCAAGACGGTTTCGGACTAGGCTTATCCATTGCGAAGCAGATTACTGAACAATACGGTGGCGATGTCGCGATCGAAAGTGAAGAAGGCGTAGGCACGACGATAACGTTCAAACTGCCCTTCCATTAGATTGATGAGAAGAATTTTCATTTTCACAGCGTTTTCTCATTTTCGTTCGTTACAATACTGGTAATGAGATTCATTATCAAATAAAAGAATGAGAGGTAGCATCAAAATGAGAAAGAAAAACGCGATAGTGATGTTTATCCTGTTACTGGCGTTCGCCTTAGTCGTGTCCGGATGCGGTGCGAACAATGCGACAGGCGGTAATAGCAACAAGCCGGAAACGGAAAAGTCAGAAGGGAATCAGACATCCGGTGCGGGTAATTCCAGCGCTAAAAATCAGGTGGTAAATGTATATACGGCAAGGCACTACGATATCGACAGCAAGTTATTCGATGCGTTCACGAAAGAAACGGGTATTAAAGTCAATGAAATCAAGGGCACGGCGGAAGAATTGGTTGAGCGTTTGAAGCGGGAGGGCGAAGGCTCTGAAGCGGATTTGTTCATTACTGTAGATGGCGGCGTGCTAAATTATGCGAAGGAAAACAACGTTCTTCAACCGATAGTATCGGATACGATCAATAGCAACGTTCCAACAGAACTTCGCGACAAAGAAAACTACTGGGTAGGCATGGCGACACGCGCACGCGTTATTGTATATGCAAAGGATCGCGTAAAACCTGAGCAATTGTCTACATACGAAGATTTGACGAGCGATCAGTGGAAAGGCAAGCTGCTTGTTCGTTCCTCCTCCAGCTTGTACAATCAATCGTTGCTAGCTTCCTTTATTGAGCTCAACGGAGAACAAAAGGCGGAAGAGTGGGCTAAGGGCGTCGTAACGAACTTATCCCGTGATCCGGACGGCGGAGATCGAGACCAGGCGAAAGCAATCGTCGCCGGCGTTGGCGACGTCGCGATCATGAACACGTACTATGTCGGCCAAATGCTCGTTTCCAAAGATGCCGAAGAAGTAAAAGTAGCTGAAAACATTGGTGTTTTCTTCCCGAATCAAGACACGACAGGCACGCATATCAACATTAGCGGCATCGGTCTTGCTGCACACTCGAAGAACAAAGAGAATGCTCTGAAGCTCATTGAATTTATGACGAGCGCAGAAGGGCAAACGATGCTGACGAACGGCAGCTTCGAGTTCCCTGTCAATGCGGCGGCGGAGAAGCCGGAGTTGTTGCAGCAGTGGGGTCAGTTCAAAACGCAGCAAATCGACTTTGCCTCGCTTGGCCAGCATAACAAAAAAGCGACTGAACTGATGAACAAAGCAGGTTGGAAATAATGAAGAAGCCTTCCGTCATGCTGCGCGATACAAAGCGCAAGCTGAACGGTTGGATTGTAATAAGCGGAATCGGAGCCATCGCGGCTCTGCTTCCGTCTCTTTACATTTTAACCGGATTATTTCGGAAGCCGAATGAAAATTGGGCTCACATCCAGACCTACCTTTTAGCGGATTATGCGAAAGAAACGCTCATCCTCGTTGCTTGCACTGTTTTTTTTACGGTGATGATCGGTGCGATCCTGGCATGGCTCGTCGCAGCGTACGAGTTTCCATTTAGGCGATTTTTCGCATGGGGGCTTGCGTTGCCGCTTTCTATACCTCCATATATAGCGGCATATACCTATGGGAGCATGTTTAGCTATACGGGAAGCGTCCAGCGTTTTTTCCGCAATACGCTTGGCATGCAGGTCGACCAGCGATATTTTGACATCTTGTCCATGAAGGGCGCTATTTTTATTTTTACACTGTTTTTGTATCCTTACGTTTATTTGGTGACTAAAACGTTTTTGGAGCGCCAAAGCGCTGCTTTTATCGAAAATGCAAGGCTGCTCGGAAAAGGGCCGATCACAATCTTCTTTCGAATTGTACTGCCGCTTTCACAGGCGGCGATCGTCGGGGGCGCTAGTCTTGTTGCGTTTGAGGTGTTGAACGACTTTGGCTTAACGAAGCATTTTGGCATCCAATCCTTTACCGCTGCCATTTTCAAAACGTGGTTTGGCATGAATGACATCGATTCGGCTAACCGATTGGCTGCATTGCTCATGAGCTTAATGATCCTACTGCTAGTTGTCGAGAGGCTGCTCAGAAGAAGAAAAAGCTATAGCTCGCCAACCGGACGTTCAGCGCCGCTTCAGCGGAGAAAGCTTAAGGGGGCCGGTGCAGGAGCGGCGTTTACAATATGTCTCGTTGTATTTTCACTTTCATTTCTAATTCCGGTCATCCAGCTTGCAGTTTGGGCTAGTTGGACCTACGACGATGTCATCAATTCTTCTTTCTGGGTTTTAATCCGCAATACGATCGGGATTTCGCTGCTCGCTGTGCTTCTGCTCATCATATTTGCTTGCATCGCGGCCAATGCAAGTCGCTTTGATCGTTCCATATGGTCGCTTGCGATGACGAAAATGATCGGCATGGGGTATTCGATACCCGGCGCGGTCTTGTCGATCGGCGTGCTCGCCATATTTATTTCGACCGACGAAAGGCTTGCTTCCTTCTATAAGCTCCTCGGTTATGCTGAAGGCAAGCTTGTGCTGACGATGTCGCTTGTGATGCTTGTCTTTGCCTATATCGTCCGCTTCGCGGCGGTCGGCTTCAATGCGGTGGAGACGGGATTCGAGAAGAGAGGTATTCGGTACGCCGAGGCGTCGCGGATGCTGGGTCGCGGGCTTACCCGAACGTTTTTTACCGTTGATTTGCCAATGATTAAAGGGGCGGTGCTGACTGGCTTTCTGCTTGCTTTTATGGAAATCGTGAAGGAGCTTCCGCTCACGCTGCTGCTGCGGCCTTTTAATTTCGATACGCTGGCGACCAAGGCTTATCAATACGCGAGCGACGAGCAAATTCACCAAGCTTCCGTTCCGGCTCTTATCCTTGTCGCCATTGGAGTCGTATCGGTATTGATCTATCACAGAATAGGGGAGAGACAGTCCGCATGACGACGGCAAATTTCGTGAAATTGAGCGGCATTTCGTTTGCGTACTCGTCAGAGAGTGAAACGATTAGCCAATTTGATTTGACGCTTCGCAAAGGCGAGACCGTGGGTTTGGTCGGACCAAGCGGGTGCGGCAAAAGTACATTGCTGCGGCTCATCGCCGGGTTAGCGGCTCCGGCAGCAGGAAGCATAGAGATTAACGGAAAAAAGATGGTGGACGAGAAACGTTTCGTGCAGCCGGAGAAACGCGGCATCGGGATGGTGTTCCAAGATTATGCGTTGTTTCCGCATATGACGGTAGAGCAAAATGTACTGTTCGGCTTACATCGTTTGTCCGGACGGTTGCGTACACAACGCTTGGAAGAGATGATGGAGCTTGTGCAGCTTGAAGCTTACCGCAAACGTTATCCGCATGAGTTGAGCGGGGGGCAGCAGCAGCGCGCTGCTTTCGCACGATCACTCGCACCAAAGCCGGATTTGCTGCTTATGGATGAGCCATTCAGCAGCTTGGATGCCGATCTGAGGGGAGAGATTCGTCTGCAACTAAAGGAGATTCTGCGGAAAGCGCAAATGACCTCGATACTGGTCACGCATGACAGCGAGGATGCACAAATCATGTGCGACCGTGTCGTTCGGATGGCCCCGCATGTTTCTTTTTCATAATCGTAGAGGGAAATGGGATAGGGGAGAAGGAAGTGTTGTCGTTCTATTGAGACATAAGTGTTACGTTAACGAAGTCGCCAAAGAGGTGACTTCGTTTTATTTCGGGGGGGAAGCATTTGTTTAGATCTAAAGATAAGTAATAGAAAAGGATGCGAGCGGTAATAAGAAGTAACGCTTCTACGTGAGGATCTACTACTCATTATCTGATCTCAAAACTAGATTTAATCTATTTCAATCCACGCTCCTATGTAAGGAGCGACGCTTCCGGCTAGCGCAGAAACATATCAATTAGCAATTTCAATCCACGCTCCTACGTAAGGAGCGACGAAAAATCAGCTAGAATCGATAAAAGATACAAATAGATTTCAATCCACGCTCCTACGTAAGGAGCGACCCCTGCCAACCCTTCAGTAATGCCGGGAAGCGAATTTCAATCCACGCTCCTACGTAAGGAGCGACGCTGGCGTAATGGCGGACTTCCCGCAAGCGACTGAGATTTCAATGCCACGCTCCTACGTAAGGAGCGACAAGTAACATCGGTCTTATTGCCTAAACTACCGATATTTCAATCCACGCTCCTACGTAAGGAGCGACGTTCGGGTACGCCTATAGACACCGGAATACCAAACGTATTTCAATCCACGCTCCTACGTAAGGAGCGACGCTTATGGGTCACCGACACCCCCCCCTCATATAATTTCAATCCACGCTCCTACGTAAGGAGCGACGAGAAGGAAGCGATAGAATGCCTACCGCTTAATATTTCAATCCACGCTCCTACGTAAGGAGCGACAAGTACAAACCGCAATTATTGGTTTGCTAGGTGGGATTTCAATCCACGCTCCTACGTAAGGAGCGACAGCGAGCAATTTCGACCCTTGTAGGACAAGGGTTTGCAAACGCTTTAGTGCGAGTGGCATAGAAAAGTTGCTACGGAATGTAAGTAAATGTAAATAAAACCCCCGAATCCCGCTCCAGACGCAGGGTGCGAATCCCCCAGGGATTTCATGTGCGCTTCACATTCGCACCAGCCTCTTGTTTCCTACCAACAAATGGTCGAGTACTCTATGTTCAACTATCATTCATTATACACTTCCCAGTATCTTACTGCTAGAATAGAACGTCGCAACGCTCAGTTTGGTGTAAACTGAGTTGTCGGCTGAACTTTGAAATTCATTGCACCGGATTAAAAAATAATAATGGACTATAATAACAATTTTTGTCTCTACACCATAATCAGTGCTTGACCCTCATATTAGTGAGGTCTGAACCAGAAGTGACCGTTATAGCAAGACTTTGCATTCGAAAAGAAGGAGTGATGGTTTGAGCCAAGCCCTGATTTTCGGTATTGAGCCTAGTTAATGGACAGTAGTGACCGTTAGCGTCGATTATTCGAAAATTCGGCTCGTTTATGGACATTATTGTCCCTAAGCAAGGGATAGGGGCGGAGAATAGCATGAAATCATCTTCTAACGGTCACTAGTGTCCTTAAAAAAAGGAAATAGGCTTTGTTTTTTGCTCTAACGGTCAGAATGGACCGCTTGATGGATACGATAACGCTGCTGTCCATGTGACCATTAAAACACTCCTCTCCACAAGCTTGTCTTGTGGATCGATTGAGGCGGGTTGATCGCACAACCATCTTACGGAAGGTAAAGGACACGCAGCTTTTCCCCTCGCTTCATGTCAAGAACTGATTTCGGTTTTGAGCACAATTTTGTATCATGAAACAACTCAGCGCACATTTCGTCTACTTGCGGTTTCAGTCTACAACTGATCAGTCAACTATTAATAGCGATCGAAAAATATAGCGCTTTGACTGTAGATTTAGTACATATGTAAACGTTATCACGTGTGATAAATTTGTTTTTGTAACGGATACAGCAACATAAAAAGGGAGGCACAAGCAAGTTATGAGACTTAAAACGGTAAGTGCATGGGTAATGATTCTGGTTCTCTTGGTTACAGCTGTTGGCTGTTCCCAGAGTTCAGATGGTAAGACGGATTCGGCCAAAGGGAATGGTGATTCAGGCGACAAGATCAAGCTGACTGTATATAGCTCCACTACAGAGCAGTCCGCACACGAAGTATTAAGAAGCATTGTTGATGAGTACACGCAGCAAAACCCTAATATCTCAGTTGACCTTCAATTTCCAGGTACTGAATATGAAAGCATCATGAAAGTAAAGATGGCAGCTAATGATCTGCCGGATATTTTCGATACACACGGATGGGCTAAAGTCCGTTACAGCAAATACTTGGCTGACTTGCGTGACGAGCCTTGGGCTGCTGAAATGACAGATACGATCAAGCCCGTTGTAACCGACGACACTGGCAAGGTAAACGTGCTTGTGCTTAGCGAAGCGAAGGACGGCCTGACGTACAATGCAGATGTATTGAAAAAATTCAATATTCCGGTTCCTAAAACTTATAAGGAACTGCTAGATGCAGCTGAAAAAATTACGAAAGAGAGCAATGGTGAAGTATCCCCGTTCTTCATGTCCGGTATCGATAACGGTTCCGTAGGCGGTTACTTGGATCTGTTTGCTTCCTCGATGTTCATCAGCCATAAACAAAATGATGAGCAAAGCTTGCTCGATGGAACCTTCGACTGGAACAAGTGGACGCCATTTGCACAGATGCTGCTTGATCTCAAGACCAAGGGATACGTTAACGTAGACGTACTGACAGCTAAAGGCAGCGACTTGCCGCAGCGATTTGCGCAAGACAAAGTAGCATTTGTTATCGGCGGCCCAGCTATTGCGGATGATGTTCATAAGCTGAATCCAAATACAGAAATCGGCATTATGCCGCTTCCAGCTATCGTTGATGGAGACGAGCCAATCCTGATTGGCGGCGAGCGCTACTCCTTTGGTGCTTGGAAGGATGGGAAAAACCTGGAAGAGTCCAAAAAGCTGATTGCTTTCTTTGCTCAACCGGAAAATCTGGCCAAAGTAGCCAACGTATCGAAGCTGGCAGCAGGTTTGAAGGGTGTTACGACGGATCACGAGTTCTCCAAGTACTTTGATGAATATGCAGATGTTCGTGTATTCCCTTACTTTGACCGCGTTTACCTGCCGAATGGCATGTGGGATGTACTTTGCAAAACAGGAACAGCGCTGCTCGCAGGTGCTGTAACACCGGAGCAATTCTCCGAGAAAATGAAGCAAGAATACGAGCGTTTGCGCACGAACTAATAGTGGGGAACAGGGAGGCTGATCCCTTCCTGTTCCTATACTTTATTTGCTAAGGGGTAGATGGAATGGCAGGTTTTAATCAGGCAAATTCTGCTGAGGTGTACGTTCGTTCGAATAAGGGAGGGCGATTTAGACGTTTTGTTCGCAGCGGAGCTGCTATAAATCTTCTTTATCTGCCGGCGCTCATCTTATTCCTTGTGTTTATCGTATATCCTTTTTTGAAAGGTATTCAAATATCGTTTACCAACTGGAACGGATACAACCAGGATTATAAATGGATCGGTTTGCAAAATTATAAACGAATGTTAAATGACCCAGATATCGGCAAGGTCATTACAAATACACTTATTTACGGTGTGGGCAGCGCGGTATTGCAAAATGTTATCGGTTTGCTGTACGCACTATTTTTGAATTTAAGCTTCCGTATGCGGGGCGCGGTTCGAGCCGTTATTTATATGCCGGTAATAGTAAGCTCCTTGATTATGGGCTACATTTGGTACTTCTTCTTCCAGTATGATGGCGGGGCTATTAATGACATTGTGCTGTTGTTCCAGGACAAACCGGTGAATTTACTCGGTGATCCGAATTTGAATGTATGGTTGATTACATTTGTTAATACGTACCAGTACCTTGGTATTGCGATGGTATTATTTTTAGCTGGTCTGCAGACCATTCCCAAAGAGCTTGGGGAAGCTGCTACAATTGACGGCGCAGGACCATTCAAACGTTTTGCGAATGTCACATGGCCGTTATTGGCGCCTGCTTTTACGATCAGTATGGTTATCAATCTAATCGGCGGTTTGAAGCTATTTGATGTCATTACAGCGTTGACGAACAGCGGGCCGGGATATTCATCGGCTTCCATGTCCACTCTGATGTACCAGCTCTATTTTGGGCGTGAAGATGCAGGTTATGCAGCTTCTATCGGTATTTTAATGTTTGTCATTATCTCCATTATCAGCTTGGGTTCGCTGCTGTTTTTACGCAAAAGGGAGGTCGCAGCGTGAGCAAAAAAATAGGGCTTTCCATCATTTCGATTTTTATCATCGGCCTTCACATTTTACCGTTTTATATTCTAATCACAACTTCGTTTAAAGAACTGAATGATCTGAGCTCAAAATGGGTTTTGCCGAACTATTTATATTTGGACAACTTCATTAATGCATGGACTAGCGCTAACCTGGCAACGGCCTTCAAAAACAATATTATTGTGACCGTGATCTCGATCGTACTAATCGTTATTTTGGGATCTATTGCGGCTTATCCGCTGTCTCGCAGACAAACCTCTTGGAATAAATTCGTATATTTACTGTTCATTTCAGCATTAATTATTCCGCCGCTGACCAGCTTGGTGCCATTGTACAAATTCATGGTGGATCTGGGCGGGATGAATCAATACTGGGGAATCATCACACTTCATGTTGCGTTTAACTTACCAATGACGGTCTTCTTGTACGCGGGCTTTATCAATACCATTCCGAAGGAATTGGATGAAGCGGTAATGATCGATGGCGCAGGTCAATTTAAGCTGTTCTATAAAATCATTTTGCCTTTGCTTAAGCCGATTACAGCAACCGTTATTATTCTTCATGGGGTTTCGATTTGGAATGACTTCCAATTCTCACTGTTCTTCATGCAGAAGACGGATCTTAGAACGATTTCTGTAGCCTTATCCAGCTTCTTCTCTGAGGGCGGCAATAAAATCAGCTGGGTGGCAGCGGGTTCCTTGATCAGCGCACTTCCAATGGGCATTATCTACTTGTTCCTACAGCGTTACTTCGTTGCAGGGCTGTCCGCAGGCGCTGTTAAGGGATAAGCGAGCATATTTTTATCAACTTTATTCCGGGCAAGATGCTAGAATAGATAGCAGACTATCAGATGAACCGGATGGGGGGAGTCGGACAGATGCGATCTATTCGAGTTAGATTGACTATCTTGTTCCTTGCAACTATTGTATTTCCCGTTGTTGTTATTATTATTGCGATCCCATCCTACTACCAGCAGTTAATCGTAGATAAGGAAGCGACACAGACAGAGAGGACCTTGATCTCGCTGAACTATGGCATTGAAACCTATCTAGACGATCTGGAGCGTATGACGATTGCACCTTATATGGATGATGAAGTCATGTGGGCGCTTAAGCTGAAAGCGTCTTCCTATAAATACGAGAGACTGACGCCTTATGAGCAAAATCAGGCTGAACGAAGTCTGTCGTTTAACTTGCCGAACGCACTTAAAAATATGCGCAAGGACATTCTCGGTACCATTCTTCTTCCAATGGATCATTCCGTATATATGGCTTCGTCTAACGGTTATTCTACTAAAATTGTTGAGGGATTTCCGTTCGAAGCTCAAGACTGGTATAAGCAGGCGATACAGCAGGATGGCAAGGTTGCTTTTATAAGCGTACACAAGCAGGATTATATCCAAGGGGAAGAAACAGAAGTGTTTTCTGTGGCCCGGCTTATTAAAGACCCTGACTCGCAGCGTCCGTTAGGCGTCATCATGGCGGATGCCCATACAGGCGTGCTTGAAAAAATGATCAAGGGAATTAAGCTTGACCGTGAGGTCATTGCAGCTATTATGGACAATAAAGGGAAGCTGATTTACGCCAGCAGCCCTCTTGATCAACACACCCTTGATCAGTTGAATGACGATAAACTAATGGTTTCATCTTCCCAAGAAAAATATCGGGTGGTCGGTGAAACCATAAGTCGCTCTGATTGGCGTATCGTTGTCTTGTTTCCGGAATCCGTAACCCAGAAGCAGCTTCAGTCCATTTATTTAGTAGGGGGAATTGTTGCTGTTGCGGGGTTGGCCGTCTCACTGGTTCTGTATTTTACGGTGTCGCACTGGATGGTGACTCCATTCAAGCGCATGGCACAAGTGATGAAGCGGGTGCAGCGAGGCGATCTCAAAGCATCTTATCCTGTTCACGGCAATGACGAGATCGCTCAATTGGGTCAAAGTCTGAATACGATGATCGTGCAGCTCAGTGAGCTGATAGATAGCGAGTTCCGTGCTGTTTTGGGACAACGAAATGCAGAATACAGGGCGTTACAATCCCAGATTCAGCCTCATTTTTTATACAATACGCTTAACAGTTTTATTGGCTTAAATCGTGCCGGCCAAACTGCCGTACTGGAAAGAATGATTCTGTCATTAAGCAGTATGATGCGTTATACGTTGGAGCAAGATGACTGGGCTACATTGAAAGAGGAAGTTGCATTTATTACAAGATATTGTGATTTGCAGCAAATGAGATTTAATGAGAAGCTCGACGTCAACATTTATGTTAGTCCCGACATACCAAATATTCCTATTCCTAAGCTGTTGCTGCAACCCATTGTGGAAAACGCTTTCGTTCATGGAATCGAGCCGAGTGCGAAAAAATGCCTGCTGTCCATTCATATTTCTATCCAACCTGGGATGGATGAAGATGAACGGATGAGCCAATTCGTTATTCGAATATCTGATGATGGTGCAGGCTTTAATTCGACAGACAAGCGTGAAGGTGTAGGCATGAAAAACGTAAGAGAGAGGCTGCAGCTGGCTTATGAAGACTCATCTATAGAGGTGTATACGGTATTAGATCAAGGCACAGACGTTTTCATAAAAATACCGTTCAAGGACGTGAACAACGAATGAAAATGGTTATTGCTGATGATGAGAGTCTGGTTCGGGCAACACTGAAAAGCATGGTCAAGGATATGGAAGCGTCGTGGCAAATTGTAGGCGAAGCGACAAACGGCGAAGAGTTGCTGGAGATGATTGAATATTACAAGCCGAACATCGTGATTTCTGATATTCGAATGCCCAAAATGGATGGTCTTGAGGCAATCCGGAGGGGGAAAACGATTTCTCCAATGACCAGTTGGATCATCCTCAGCGGTTTTTCGGATTTCAGTTATGCTCAACAGGCGCTCACCATGGGCGTCTCTGATTACTTATTGAAGCCAATCGATCCTCTAGAATTAGAGAAGACGCTTAATCTTATCTACCGGAATAATAAAGAATACATCACGCTGCTGAATCGACAGTTTGAAAATAATGTATTTGCACTGTGCCATGGCTTAACTTCATTGAAGCAGGAAGAACGCAGTACGATGTTTTATCAAGGGGAGTTCGTTGCATGGACGTTCCACTTCGATCAGGCAGAATTTGAGTTTGGGAATTCAAGTATGCAGCAAAGCTTTTATGAAGAACTACGATCATGCATGGAGGAGCAGCTGGCTTTTGGCATGAACTTGGCGCTGCTTGCATTGCCGAGCGGTGACCTGGCGGCGATCGGGGCATGGGACTCCGGGAAGGATGCTGGAGCAAGAAGAAGTGTATATGGCTTTTTCGAAAAATTAGGCCCGATTATTGAGCGTTATCAGAGTTCGAATTGCTATATAACGGTGATGCAAACTGGTGATTGCGAGGGGTTCGAATCTGTCTTGCTTCGGCTGGAGGAGCTTCAGAATTGGGCGGAATTGCGGTCGGTATGCGGCATTGGTAAAAATCTGGACTATGAGGAGCTCAAGCGTAATGCAGCAGATGAGGGGAAAATGGAAGCAGCCCGTTTGTTGTGCGCATGCGGTCTATATGCTCAAGAGGACTTGTACTTGAATTACAATAATACGGTCAATGAACTGGAAAAGCGGCTGAAACAAGCTGAATGGCTTGCCGGTGCCAATACTCATGCGATTTATGTGTATAGTACGGTGATATTAAGGCGGACAAAGGGGGATTACCAGGCTCTGCCTTTGCATGAGTATGGGGAAGCAAAGCTTTTTGTACAGAAGCTCATGCAGGAGTTGAGGCAGGGCGGTGAGGAGGCGCTGCGCGCAAAGAGTGTGAAAAGCAGCGAATCAGGAGACATCGTGAAGGAAGTCATCCGATATATTGAGCAATATTATATGGATGATATTGGGGTCGGCCAAATCGCGGGACTGTTGAATGTATCGCCCAATTATTTAAGCGGTCAGTTTCATAAAAAAACCGGTATCATGTTCGTCAAATATTTGGTCCGCATTCGAATGCTCAAGGCGAAGGAGCTCTTGATGGACACGAATCTTCAGGTCAAGCAGGTAGCAGAGCAAGTAGGCTACCACAGCACACGCCATTTTACGAAGCTATTCATCCAATCCTTCGGCAAGTACCCTTCTGATTTCCGGAAAACCAGCAGCGTTGGGGCTGAGATGTAAACGGTTTGAATGGTTTGGACTTATAACAAAAATCAAACAAAGCCGTTCCAATTCTTCCTGGAACGGCTTTTTGACGTTTGCATTGATTCCAAGTCATGCTCCCGGTGTAGGGAGCGACTGGAAAAACACAAGGCGATTATACCTTTGACGTGTTTCAATCCACGCTCCTATGTAAGGAGCGACCATATCAGCATCCGTGAAAAAAAGACGAACAAAGAATTTCAATCCACGCTCCTACATAAGGAGCGACTGTGATCGCCTCTGCTGCATTGCGGACTGCCGGCGCATTTCAATCCACACTCCTACATAAGGAGCGAAGGAGCGACAGTTCCGATTCGTTAGATACTTTTGCATTTATCGTATTTCAATCCACGCTCCTACATAAGGAGCGACCAGCGCAGACGCAAACGCCTATAGCAAAGGTTACAAATTTCAATTCACGCTCCTACATAAGGAGCGACTGAGAATTTACGCTACTCAGGTAGCCTTCCAATGATTTCAATCCACGCTCCTACATAAGGAGCGATTTGTCCAGCAATATCTAAACCCGTTCCGTGACGCATTTCAATCCACGCTCCTACATAAGGAGCGACATGTCTAATCGAGAATTAAAGGATTACCAAACAATTTCAATCCACGCTCCTACATAAGGAGCGACTTTGCAGATGACGGCCGACCGATCGATATCAGCATTTCAATCCACGCTCCTACATAAGGAGCGACCATAGAGGCAATACCTGCGATGATACATGACGAGATATTTCAATCCACGCTCCTACATAAGGAGCGACCCTCGAAATTGTGACCAACGTGCTGTGCTTCGATATATTTCAATCCACGCTCCTACATAAGGAGCGACGTTTCTGTACTATGCAAGGCGAAAGGAGTTGGAAATTTCAATCCACGCTCCTACATAAGGAGCGACTGACCATATGCGACGTCCGGTAGCGACTGCCGAAATTTCAATCCACGCTCCTACATAAGGAGCGACCTGCACGAGCGTCTGCCCTAGCCGCAGCGATGCGAAATTTCAATCCACGCTCCTACATAAGGAGCGACATTGATTTTTGCAAATTAGTACATGTGCGGAAGGTATTTCAATCCACGCTCCTACATAAGGAGCGACTCTCACGGAGGGACGCTATGGGGGCTGGTGCAAATTTCAATCCACGCTCCTACATAAGGAGCGACGTTGCCATACGCACCTCCTAAAGCAATGTCAGCGAATTTCAATCCACGCTCCTACATAAGGAGCGACACGGAAAAATCATACATTTGAGGTGAATTAATCGTATTTCAATCCACGCTCCTACATAAGGAGCGA